>SFGO01000108.1 GCA_004556545.1 Clostridiales bacterium | reverse complement strand
AAATGGCTGAAAGCCATGAAGCGCGTAGCCAAGCACCAGCGTAGCGCAGGGCTTGGCCGCAGACACGCGGGGCGGGCCGCAAAGCGCTGTTTGCGGGCATCGGCGGCCAACTCGGAGTTTTTCGACATGCTGTGGAGGCGCCGGAGACCCTGCTGCCTCCCGCACCTCCATTCAGTCCGTTGAGAAAGCCTGCCAACAGGCAATTTTTAGCAGAAGCCTTCATCCTTCATCCCTCACTCTTCACTCTTCACTCATCCGATACCCGACGCCCACCTCCGTAAAAATATAACGGGGCTCGTCCGGGTTGGGCTCGATCTTCCGGCGGATGTTGGCCATATGGACCCGAAGGATCTTGTTATCCCGGCTGGCATAGGGTCCCCATAGCTCCCGCAGCATGGCCTGGTAGGTGATCACCTGCCCGGCATGCTTGCCCAGAAGCGCCACGATGCGGAATTCGTTGGGCGTCAGGCCCACGTCGTTTCCCGCCAGATAGACCCGGTGCTTCCGGTAATCGATCAGAAGGTCGCCTACCTGATAGGAACCGTTCAGGGCAATGGAATCGTCTTCCAGCGCCGTGCGGGTGTGGCGCAGCGCCGTGCGGATGCGGGCCAGCAGTTCGATGGTGCCGAAGGGCTTCTGCAGATAATCGTCCGCGCCCAGATCCAGCGCGTAGGCCTTGTCCTCCTCCATGCTTCTGGCGGAAATGACGATGATCGGCGTTTTCGTCCAGGAGCGTACCCGGCGGATTACCTCCGTGCCGTCCAGATCGGGCAGACCCAAATCCAGCAGAATGCAGTCCGGGCAATGGGAAGAGATCATTTCCAGCGCCTTCACGCCCGTATCCGTCCACAGCACCTCGTAATGATTGGTGTTAAGCGTCGTCCGCAGAAATTTGCTGATGCCGGGGTCGTCCTCTACGATTAATACCTTGCAGGATGCGTCATTCATCTTGCTCTTCTTCCTCCTCACGCGGCAGCCAGAAGCGGATTTCCGCGCCGCCCTCCCGTCCGTTTCCGGCGGTAATCTCCCCGCCATGGGCCCGGATGATGGAACGGCATACGTTCAGCCCGATGCCCATATGGCGGCGATTGTCCGAATGACCCGTACCGGCGGGCTGAAGCCCGTCGAAGAGATGCTCCAGCGCCTCCGGGGAAAATCCGGCGCCGTTGTCCTCCACCACGACGGCGGCCCGCCCCGGCTCCGGAAGAATGCTGACCTGAATCGTGTTGGCGTTCTTTCCATGGGCGGCGGCGTTTTCAAACAGATTCAGAAGCACCTGCTCCACCAGCGTCGCGTCCATAGGCGCCCAAAGAATGCTTTCCGGCCTTTTGACGGTAATGCTCATTTCCGGGTGATGGCGGCGGAACTTCACAATCGCGCTGGAGACGATCTCTTCCACCGCCTCGTCTTCCTTTTTCAGCTTCACGTCGGAACCGGTAAACTTGGTGACGGAAAGAATGTTCTCCGTCACGCGGATCAGCCAGTGGGCTTCCTTCTGAATATCCCGGGCCAGTTCGTCCCGTTCCCCCGATGACAGATTTTTCTGCTCCAGCAGCACGGAGCTGGCGCCCAGAATAGAAGCCAGCGGCGTTCGCAGATCGTGAGAGACGGAACGCAGCAGATTGGCCCGCAGCTTTTCGGTCTCCATATCGAAGCGAAGCTGCTCCTGCCGCTTTAACTGGGTTGTCAGGGTGGAGATGATGATCGATACCAGCAGCATGGCCGCAAACGTCAGGGGATAGCCCGTCGCCGACCAGTTAAATTGAAAAAAGGGACGGGTGAACAGATAATTGACGCACAGGACCCCCGCGCAGGCCGCTCCGACGCCGTACCAGTACCCGCTTGTCCGGCTGGAAATCACCGCTACGGCCAGAATGAACACGGCCATGGCAAAGGGATTGTTGTCGTCGTTCACCTGGGACAGCAGCAGGCAGATTCCCGACGCGGCTGCCAGCACGCCCAGTGAAAACAGCAGATCGCGGATCCTTCCGCCCCACCGCGCTTTGGCTCCTGCTTTCTGCATTGCTCCATCCTCCCTTCGCTTGCTGAAGATGATTATAGCATACTCCTCCGCCCGGCTGGAACCGTGGAAGCTGGCGTTTCAAAACTTAACGGTTTCTTGGCACAGATCTTTGCGGAAAATTAGCGGGAAACGGGCATATAGTAGGCAAGGTTCCCAATGGGGCCGAGCGCCTCGAAGGCCGCCGCGCCCATGGGAATCAATCGAAGGATGGAAGGAACGAACGCCGCATGGAAAGCAAGGAATATCTGGAAGCAAAAAAGGAATTTTGGAACTGCATCGCCATGACCATTTTTGGGCTGGGCGTTCCGCTCTACAACGCTTTCCGGGAGTGGCTGCCCATTATGCGGGCTGAAAAAAGAAAAGAACAGGCAGCGGCGGCGCAGGCGGAATAATGCGCCCAGTGGACAAACGCTGACTTTTTCCCCCTCGCGCCGACAGCGTGTGGAGATTCGTTGTTTCCCGACTGGCTGGACAGCCCGGAAAGGACGTTCTTCGCACGGCCTGCCGGTGTTTTCTTTTTCCCTAAATTTTCTTCTTTTCCCTTTTTCGGGAAAATGGTATAATGCGGCGGACGAAGGGGGCGGGTTCTTTTCCCTGCCTTCTGATCTTAATGGCTTTTTACTGCGCGTCAAAGAGGAGGATGCTTCCATGACCTACAAACACACGGAGCGCGCCTGTTTCATCGGCTATATCGTTCAGGCAGTGGTCAACAATTTTGTTCCCCTGCTGTTTCTGACCTTTCAGAATCAGTTTGGGATTCCCCTGTCGCAGGTGACGGTGCTCATTACGCTGAATTTTCTTCTTCAGCTGGCGGTGGACGGCGCGTCCGTCTTCTTCATCGACCGCATCGGCTACCGGGCCTCCGCCCTGCTGGCCCACGGCTTTGCCGCGCTGGGGCTTGTCTTTCTGGCTATTCTGCCTGCGGTTCTGCCCAGCGCCTTTGCGGGTCTGCTGATCGCCGTTGTCTTCTACGCCGTAGGCGGTGGTCTGCTGGAAGTCATCATCAGCCCCATTGTGGAGGCCTGTCCCTCGGAGCACAAGGCCAAAACCATGAGCCTGCTTCATTCGTTCTACTGCTGGGGCAGCGCGGGGGTCGTGGTGGTCTCCACCCTGTTTCTGGCCCTGTTCGGCAGCGGAAACTGGCGGGTGCTGGCGCTGCTCTGGGCGCTTCTGCCCATAGCCAACGGGCTTTTCTTTCTGAAAACGCCTCTGGCGCCGCTGGTAGCGGACGGCGAAAAGGGCATGACCGCCGGGGAACTGTTCCGTTCCAAAATGTTCTGGGTCGTGATCCTGATGATGGTCTGCGCCGGAGCCAGCGAGCAGGCCGTCAGCCAGTGGGCCTCCACCTTTGCGGAGAAGGGACTGGGCGTCAGCAAGGCGCTGGGCGATCTGGCCGGGCCCACCGTCTTTTCCCTGTTGATGGGCCTGAGCCGCCTGATCTACGGCAAGCGGGGCGACCAGATGGATCTGACCAAAACCATGCTGGCCTGCTGCGGGCTGTGCGCGGCGGCGTACCTGCTGATCGGCCTGACCCAAAGTCCGCTGGCGGGTCTGGTGGGCGTAGGGCTGTGCGGCTTTTCCGTGGGCATCTTCTGGCCGGGCACCTTCAGCACGGCAGCGGCTTCCCTGCGCCGGGGCGGCACGGCTCTGTTCGCGCTGATGGCGCTGGCGGGCGATCTGGGCTGCTCGGCGGGCCCCACCGTGGCGGGCGCGGTAGCCGGTGCGCTGGGCGACAACCTGCGGGCGGGCATTCTGTGCGGGCTGGCTTTCCCGCTGCTGATGACCGTCGGCGTCCTGCTGATGAAGCGGCTGTCCCGTGAAAAAACTCCGCAGGGCTGAGGGGCAAATCATAAAAGGAGCGCATGAAAAATGAAACAAAAAGAAGAACGATTTGAAGTGATCTTTACCGACGGCTCTGCGCTGAAAGAAGCGGGCGTACGGCAAATCCTTGTGGATAAGGAAACGGGCGTTCATTACCTCGCCTGGAAGAGCGGCTACGGCGCAGGAATCACGCCGCTTCTGGATTCGGAAGGAAAAGTCGTCGTTGCCAAAACGGAATAAGGGAATAAAGGAAGAAAATACCGCACAGGCAGGCGCTAATGCCGATGGGTGCGGTATTTTTTAGAACAATGCCGCGCTGCCTCCTTTGGGCGGTGCGCAGAGAAGTTCGTCTTTTCTGCGCTTTTTCCGTTTTCCATCTTTTCCCGTTTTCCAATCCAAAAAAGGCGTGCCGTTCTATCCATGAGTTTTCCTTGCCAAAACCCCGTTTTCGTTCTATAATGGGCGAAACGATGGTTTTCTGCGGCTTTCCGCCGCTATCAGCCGTCAACACAGGAAAGGATGAGCGATCGGAATGGAAACGACCACGACGAACAAAACCAATTTTATCTGGGAAGCCGTAGAGCAGGATTTGGAGAGTGGCCGTTACCAGAACGTGCACACCCGTTTCCCGCCCGAACCCAACGGCTACCTGCACATCGGCCATTGCAAGGCCATGTTCGCGGATTTCCAGACCGCCGAAAAATTCGGCGGCGTGACCAATCTGCGCTTTGACGATACCAACCCCGCCAAGGAAGAGACCGAGTATGTGGACGGCATCATGGCCGACATCCACTGGCTGGGCTTCGACTGGAAGGGCGGCCTGTTCTTCGCCAGCGAATACTATGACAAGTGCTACGAAATCGCCGTGGACTGGATCAAGCGCGGTCTGGCCTATGTGTGCGAGCTGAGCCCCGAGCAGGTGCGCGAATACCGCGGCACCCTGACCAAACCCGGCAAAAACAGCCCCTATCGGGACCGTCCCGTGGAGGAAAGCCTGCGCCTGTTTGAGGAAATGAAAGCGGGCCAGCATCCCGAGGGCAGCATGATTCTCCGCATGAAGATCGATATGGCCAGCCCCAACATCAACATGCGCGACCCGGCCATGTACCGCATCCTGTACAAGGAGCATCACCGCACCGGCAAAAAGTGGTGCATCTACCCCATGTACGACTTTGCTCATCCCATCGGCGACGCGCTGGAGGGCATCACCCACAGCCTTTGCTCGCTGGAATATGAGGATCACCGCCCCCTGTACGACTGGGTGGTGGAGCATGCCCAGAACATGCTGCCCGGCCATCCCCGGCAGATCGAGTTCAGCCGCCTGAACCTGACCCAGACCATCATGTCCAAGCGCTACCTTCGCATGCTGGTGGAAAAGGGCTATGTGTCCGGCTGGGACGATCCCCGGATGCCCACCCTGTGCGCCATGCGCCGCCGGGGCTACACCCCCGCCGCCATTCATGACTTCATCGACCGCATCGGTCTGGCCAAGGCGGACAGCACCGTCGATCTGGCCCTGCTGGAGCACTGCGTGCGCGAGGATCTGGGCGGCAAGGCCCGCCGCGCCATGGCCGTGGTGCATCCCCTGAAGGTCGTGCTGCAAAACTGGCCGGAAGACCGGGTGGAAGAACTGGAGATGGAAAACCATCCCGATCATCCCGAATGGGGCACCCATAAGGTCGTGCTGACCCGGGAGATCTACATCGAGCAGGAGGACTTCATGGAAGTGCCGGTGAAGAAGTACTTCCGTATGTTCCCCGGCAACGAGGTGCGGCTCAAGGGCGCGTACATCGTGCGCTGCGACGGTTGCGAAAAGGATGAAAAAGGCAATGTGACCGCCGTCCTCTGCACCGTGGATATGGACACCCGCAACGGCACCGAGGGCGCCAACCGCAAGGTGAAGGGCACGCTGCACTGGGTCAGTGCCAGCGAGAATATTCCCTTCGAGGCCCGTCTGTACGAGCCCCTGATGATGAAGGAAACCGAAGAAGAAACCGCCGCCGAGGCTGCCCAGAACGAAGCGGAGGCGCAGGCCGAGGCCGATGGCGAGGAAGAAGCCGTGGTTTCCAGCGCCACCCTCAAGACCGATTTCCTCAAGAAGCTGAACCCCAACAGCCTGGAAGTGTGCCATGGTTATCTTTCCAAGGCGCTGGGCGAGGCCAACGTGGGCGACACCTATCAGTTCCTGCGCGTGGGCTACTTCTGCAAGGACCAGGATTCCACGACTGACCTGCCCGTCTTCAACCGGGTGGTCGGCCTGAAGGACACCTTCGCCAAACAGGTGAAAGCATGAAAACATCCCCCAACGAAGGAATCCGTAACTGGCTTCCTCCCCTTTTCTGCTGGCTATACGCCGCCGTCCTTCTATGGATTTTGGGATTGCTGACGCTGGGGCAGACCTCGCTGAGCTCCTATTACAGGTATCCCATCTGCGTCAGCAACGCCATCCTGCTGCCGCTGGCGGCCGGGCTGATCGGCCTGTGGGTCTGGCGGCTGAGAGTCCGTCCGGCTATGCCGCCTGCCGCAGCGACGTCTGCCCGGCGCGCGTGGGGCCGGGCGGCGCTGTACCTGACGCTGTTCGCCGCTCAATGCCTGATGGCCCGGTGCCTGTGGTTCTATTTTGGCTTTGATCCCACCAGCGTTCGTCAGGGCGCGGCGGCGCTGGCCGCAGGTCAGCCGTTGTCCGAGGAAGTCGCGGCGTATTTCCGTCAGTGTCCCAACAACGCCCCGCTGACGGTTCTTCTGTCTCTGCCCTACCGGGCGGGACTGCTGCTGGGGCTGGCCGAGCCCTATGTGCTGGAGGTCTACGGTTCGACGTTCCTGCTCAACCTGAGCGTTTTTCTGGCCATGACGGTGCTGCGCCGCCTGAAGGTGCGCGAGTCTGTCCGGCGCGTCGGCTTTGGACTGGCCGTGGTGTGGCTGATGTTCTCGCCTTTTCTCATCATGCCCTATACGGACACCTACTCCTGTCTGTTTCCCGTGCTGGCGCTGCTGATCCTGCTGACCGGCTGGAAAGCGCCGGTGCGCTACGGCCTGGCGGCGCTCTGCTGCTCCATCGGCGGCGCGATCAAGCCCAGCGTCTATATCCTGCTGATTGCCGCCCTGCTTTTGGGCGCCATCCGCTTTTTGTTTCAAAAGAAGAACGCCGTCCTCTGGAAACGGGGGTTGTGCGTTCTGGCCGTGGTGGTGCTGGGCATTCTTCCCGGCGTGGCGCTGGAAAAGGGCGCTGTAACGCTGCTGGCCGGTTCCCCCGCCCCGGACGAAGCGCTGGGCATGGCGCATTATCTGATGATCGGGCTGGACGACCAGTACTGGGGCGGCCATTCCATCGAGGATTTGGCCTTTTCCGACAGCTTTGCCACCGCAAAGGAGCGCACCCGCGCCAATCTGGAACGGGCGCAGGAAGAGCTGCGGAGCCGCACACTGGCGGAAAATCTGCACTTCTTTTCCGTGAAGGCGTACAAGGCCTACGCGGACGGCACCTTTGCCTTCAACAGCTATCTGGTGGACCAGCCGGTGCGGCGGACCGATCGGCTATCACTCTTCCTTCGGAAGATCTTTTACCGCGAAGGCGCGTGGAACCCCGCCTATCGGGCCGTGATGCAGTGCATCTGGCTGCTCGTGCTGCTGGGCTGTCTCGCCGCGGTGCTTTTCCGTTCGAGGGAATACGCCGTACAGCTCTGCGCGCTTTCCCTGCTGGGTCTGACGGCCTATCAGCTGCTGTTTGAGGTCTGGCCCCGGTATCTGTTCCTGTATGCGCCCCTGTTTCTGGTGCTGGCCCTGCTGGGCGTGGAGAAAATGGGCGAGCGTTCCAAGGCGATGAAATCGTAAGTGGAGGTGCAGGAGGCACTGCTGCCACTCAATCGTCGCAGGGACTACTGCCGTAGTCCCCGCTCGTTTCGTGTCACACCTGCGGGTCGCTAACCGC
>SFGO01000107.1 GCA_004556545.1 Clostridiales bacterium | reverse complement strand
TGCCTGAACTCCGGGTCGCTAACCGCCTTCGGCGGTTGTGCCCACTGGGCACGCGCTTCCCTACGTTCCCCCCTGCACCCCTTCGGATCGCCTCCGAAGCAATCGAGCGCCCCATAGGGCTGCAGGCCCTGCCCTCGCGCCGGGGCTTTCCTCGGGGCAAACAATCGGCGCGGCCCGCACTGCCGTGCGTCCCGCTTGTTGTTTGCCTGAACTCCGGGTCGCTAACCGCCTTCGGCGGTTGTATCCACTGGATACTCGCTTCCCTCCGTTCCCCTTTGGAAACCTTCGGGCCGTAGTTGGCGAAAAAACCAACGAGATATAAATATTCCGGCAAAAAAGCAGGGGCTTTCCGCTCGCCCCCCTGCACCCCCTACGGTTCGCCAACCGAAACAATAGAGCGCCCCATAGGGCTGCAGGCCCTGCCCTCGCGCCGGAGTCGGCGCGTCAATCCCCGCCGGGGGGCAGGGGTATGCGCCTGCGGGCGCACCAAAGGGCTTTCCGCTCGCCCTTTGGAAACCTTCGGGCCGTAGTTGGCGAAAAAACCAACGAGATATAAATATTCCGGCAAAAAAGCAGGGGCTTTCCGCTCGCCCCCCTGCACTCCCTTCGGTTCACCTTCCGAAACCATAGAGCGCCCCATAGGGCTGCAAGCCCATCTCTCGCGCCGGAGTCGGCGCGTCAATCCCCGCCGAGGCATGGGGCTGCGCCTGCGGGCGCACTGGGGGCTTTCCGCCCGCCCCTCCCCCACCCATACGCCAAAGCGCCGGGAATCCTCCCGGCGCTTTCAGCATATCCTTTTCTATCCCCGTTCCTTCGCCCTTGCCGTAGACCCCCGCACCAATAGCGGCGGCACAATGAAAACCGGCCCGATCGGCAGCCCGTGCAGCTGACAGTGCATCAGCGTGGCCGCTACCTGCCCGATGCGGAAAAAATCCTGCGAAAGGGTCGTCAGCCACGGAAAAATGTCGTTGCAAACGGGATCGTTGTCGTAACCGGTGACGGAAAAGTCCTCCGGCACGGAAAGACCGGCGGCCTGTGCCGCCTGAATGACTCCTACGGCCATCTTGTCGCTGGCGCAGCAGATCGCCGTCACGCCCTGCGCGTAGAGCTTTTCAAAGGCAGGCGCGCCGCAGGCAAAGGAATAATCGCCCTCGTATACCAGCGCTTCGTCATACGGAATGCCTTCCCGGGCCAGCGCCAGCCGGTAGCCGTCCAGCCGCTGCTCACTGACATGGGCGCGCAGGGTGCCGGTCAAAAACCCGATGCGGCGGTGCCCCAATGAAAAAAGATGCTGCATGGCCAACTCGATGCCGACGACATCGTCGTAGGTCACATGCCCAATATTGCTCTTTTCCTGCGAGAAAGGCAGCCCCCAGAGGATCATGGGCACTTCGGCTTCGGCCACATCCTGCAGGTAACGCTCGTCATACAGAATATCGCTCATGAATACGCCGTCCAGCCGATAATCGGTAATCAGATCCGGCAGGGGCCGAAGCATTTGCGGCATGTCTCGGAACAAAGTCAGCAGGATCAGTTCCATTTCGTTGCCGTAGTGTTGCTGCGAGGCCACCTGAAACCCGCTGCTGACGGAAAGCTGGCTAATGCTTGTCTCGTGGCTTGCGGTGGCGTAGATCCAGCCGATTCGTTTTTTTCTGGCGGAACGGGCCTCTGTTTCCGGCAGGCTATAGCCCATCTCCTCGGCGGCGTTCAGCACCCGCTGCCGGGTCTGAGCGTTTACCTGGGAATATCCGTTCAGGGCTTTGGAAACTGTGGCCTTGGAAAGCCCCAGCTTCTCGGCTAATTCTTTGATTCCGGGCGTTGGGTTGTTGGAAGGCATTGATGCCCCTCCGTTTCTATGTTGAATTTCCTGAGTTTCGGAATTGGTTCAGGTTTGTTTCATCAAGTTTCATTATAACAGCTTTATGCGCCGGCTGCAAGTGCTACTTTGAAACTTTACGAAACGCAAAGAAACAAAGAGAAATGGTTTTGCAGCTGAAAAGCGCTCTTTCTGGCGGCAAATTCTCTCAAATGAAGAATATAGCCGTCATTTTCCCCGATATGCCATTTTCAAAAAAGCAAAAAATGGATAAATACAAGCATTTTCATCCGTTTCGCCCATTTTCAGAGAAAAAGTCAGAAAATATTTTCAAAAAACTATTGAAACTTGACTCTGTTTGTGCTATGCTAAGGCCACAGAACGAAGGGACGCAAAGACGCGCCCTTCCTAACTGAAAGGAGTATTGGAATATGAAAAACATCGTTCGCATCCTGTCTCTGGTACTGGCTGCCATGATGCTGTGCGGCATGGTCGGCACCGTCGCTTCCGCGGAAGGCGTCGTGGAACTCACCATCCCCCATTATAAGGCCGGCGAAAACGTGGGCGCGGTCTTCTTCCTGCCCCAGGTGGAACGCTTCAACAAGCTCTACGAAGGCAAGTATCACATCACCATCGAAGAGCTGACCGGGGATCTGTACGCCGAAAAGATGAAGCAGCTCGGCCAGCAGAACGCTCTGCCCGCGCTGGTAGAAGGCGGCGAGACCGAATGGATCCAGAACGTGGTCATTCCCAACGGCCTGTACACCGATCTGAGCGGCTTCCTGGCTGATCATCCCGATGTGGCCGCCCTGCTGGACGAGACCGCTCTAGCCTACAACACCACCGAAGATAACAAGGTCTTCTCCATCTCGCTTCCTGTCATTCGCCCCATGGGCATGTACTACAACGGCGCTCTGCTCGACTTGGGCGACAAGACCGCGGCTGACCTGAGCTGGGATGAGTTCGCCGAGAAGCTGGGCGACAACAAGATCGCCTTCATGACCGGTGAAAACGCCTGGACCACTGCTCTGATCTTCTCCAGCCTGATCGCTGTGGAAGAGGGCGGCGCGGATCTGCTGCGGGAAACCTACAGCACCAAGATCTACGATTACAACCAGCCCGCTATCCTGAACGCCGTGACCAAGCTGCAGGCTCTGCTGCAGAACTACGCGGCCTCCAACACCGTGGGCGCTGTGTACGCCGACGCTGCCAACGCTTTCGAATCCAACAACGCGGCCGTGATCGCCAACGGCTCCTGGATGGTTTCCGACTTCCTGCCCGACGGCTCCGTCAACTGGTCCAACGGTTTTGACGGCTCCACCGTGCGCGGCGATGTGCTGCCCGGCAACGTGGCCCTGGCCAACACCGCCGGTTACGGCTGGTGGGTGCCCGCCAACGTGAGCGACGCCGAGAAGGAAGCTGCCATGGCTTTCATCGCCTTCATGAACACCCCCGAAGAGCTGGAAACCTACATGCTGACCGAAGGCGGCGTATGCCAGAAGCTGACCGTCAGCGAGGAGTATACTGCCAAGGCTCAGGAAAACGCCCTGATGTATGAATACGTGAACGCGGTCAACGCCGACACCATCATCTGCCCCGCCGTTTGCGACTGCATGCCTTCCTCCATCGCCAACACCGAGTTCGGCAACCTGCTGCCCCTGCTGATCGACGGCACCTACACCCCCGAGCAGTTCTGCCAGCAGCTGACCACCCTGGCCGAAGAAACCCGTCTCGACTGAGAACTGAAATAGCGATCCTTTTCGCGGGCCCTTGCCGAGCGCTCAACAGGCGTGGGCAGGGGCCCGCCTTCTTCCCCTTCGAAAACCGCGCAGCGCCCATAAGGAGAGAGCAACATGAAACGTTATTCCAGACTGGAACGGCGGCATTTTCCGGCCATCTACCTGTTCCTGCTGCCGACGCTGATCCTTTTTGCCCTGTTCTATGTGATCCCCATCATCACGGTCTTTTTTACGTCCTTTACCAAATGGAACGGCTTCAACGCCCCTCAGTTCAGTTTTGACACGATCTTCTATAACTACAAGAAGCTCTTCAGTATGTCCAGTTTCGGCAAATCCCTGCAGAATCTGGGCCTGTGGTCCCTCATCGCCGCCACGCTGCACGTGGGCATCGGCGCGCTGGTGGCCTTCATCCTGTACCAGAAGCCCAAGGGCTGGAAGTTTGTCCGGGGCGTGTACATGATCCCCAACGTCATTTCTGCCGCCGCGTGGGCGATGATCTATAAATTCATTTTCAATAACGACTTCGGCCTGCTGAACAACGCTATCCGGCTGATGAACCCCAGCTTCAATGTAAACTGGTTCTATCAGTCCCCTGCGGCGTTTTGGGCGGTGACGTTCACGTGGCTGTTCTACGCCGTCATCGTGTGCATGGTCGTGCTGGCCGACCTGATGGCCATTCCGAAGGAGCTGCACGAGGCCGCCGAGATCGACGGTGCCAGCAGCGTACAGCGCACGTTCCTGATCGACCTGCCCCTGTGCCGCAACTCGCTGGGCACCAGCGTTATCATCTCCGTCACGTCCCGCATCGCCATGTACGAGGCCATTGCCCTGACCACCCGCGGCGGACCCGGCAACGATACCGCCAATCTGGCGCTGATTCTGGTCAAGGCCATTAACGACTACAACTACGGTCTGGCCAACGCCACCGCCATGCTCATGTTCATTTTCGGCATCGTGGTCATGCTGGTCATCAACCGGGTCTTCCGGATGAACGAATCCGTCTATTGATGGGAAAGGAGGAAACTGACAATGGAAGCCAAAATGAACGTCCCGACGAACGTCAAAATGAACCGGAAAGCCAACAAGGACGGTTTCCTGAAAAAGCCCCTGACCGTGGGCCGGGTCTGCTATCTGATCTTCGCCTATCTGGTCCTGATCTTTATTGTGGTGGTTTCGGTCTTCCCGATCCTGTGGGTGATTCTTTCCTCCTTCAAGTCCAACGCAGCCATTCTTTCCTCGCCCTTTGCGCTGCCGGACACCTTTAACTTTGACGCCTATATCTCCGTCATCAACCAGTACAGCTTCGGCACCTACGCCATCAACTCGGTAATCATTTCCTTTGGGGCTACGGCCTGCTCGCTGCTGTTCTTCTCCATGGCGGCCTACGTCATCGCCAAGTACAACTTCCCCTGCAAGAGCCTGATCTACGTGCTTTTGACCCTGACGCTGCTGGTGCCGGGCCATACCAAAACCCAGCCCATTTTCTCCCTGATTATGAACCTGAACCTGTACGACACCAAAACCGGCGTATGGCTGGTGTATCTGGCCAACGGCATCGCCATGAGCCTGTTCGTCCTCAAGGCCACGTTCATGTCCATTCCCCAATCGCTGAACGAGGCGGCGGAAATCGACGGAGCCAGCTTTACCCGCACCTTCTGGCAGATCAATCTGCCGCTGGCCAAAACCGGCCTGAGCACGGCGGGCATCCTGATGTTCCTGGGCAACTGGAACGAGTACTACTACGCCGCGCTGCTGACCTCTTCCGCCAGCAACCGCACGCTGCCCGTTTCGCTGGCCTTCTTCAATCAGGCTTTCTCCTATGACTATACCCGGATGTTCGCTGCCCTGACCATGGTGGTTCTGCCCGGCATTATCATCTACATGCTGGCGCAGGAGCAGGTGCAGGCTTCCGTAGCGGCGACCGGCGTAAAGGGGTGACGAACGAATGATGAACTACCATCTGGGGCAGGGCCCCGACCGTAACTGGCTGGTGGCGGAAACGGAATTCGACAGCCGCTATCAGGGCAAATGCGAAGCCATTTTTTCTCAGGGCAACGGCTATCTGGGCCAGCGGGCCACGCTGGAGGAAAACTATGTAGGCCGCACGCCTGACCTGCTGGTGACGGGCACCTTCGATGATTTTGACGGCAGGGAAGTGACAGAGCTGCCCAACCTGCCGGACATGACGGAGCTGAAGATCCGCGTGGACGGCCATCCCTTCAGCATGCTGGAGGGTAAGACGGAAAAATATGTGCGCACGCTGAATCTCCACACCGGCGAAGTGGAGCGCACGCTGGTGTGGCAGAGCCTGCTGGGCAAGAAGCTGGCCTTCCGCTTCACCCGCTTCGTATCCATGGCCCGCAAGCATGTGCTGGGTCTGTGCATGGAGGTCGGAGCGCTGAACGGCGATGTGGAGCTTTCCGTGGAAAGCGGCATCAACGGTCAGGTGACCAACGAGGGCTCTCAGCATTTCCACGAAGGTACCAAGCGCCTGTACGACCTGCGCATCCTGCGCATGACCAGCGAGACCCTGCACTCCGGCGTCACCTGCTGCCAGTTCGCTGGCAGCCGCTATTGGGTGGACGGCGAAGAAGGAAAGGAAAACGGCCTGCCCATCATCGGCCGCCGCACCATTTCCAGCCGCGCCTCCTTCTGCCTGAAGCAGGGGCAGACCCTGCGGATGGAAAAGCTCTGCACCGTGTACACCAGCCGGGATGCTCGCTGGGAAAACGAGGCTTTCTCGGTGGAAAAGCTGGAAGAAGAGGGCATGAACGCTCTTCGGGAAGCCGAAGCGCTGGGGTATGACCATCTGTTTGCCGAAAGCGCCGACGCATGGAAGCAGCTGTGGCAGGAGATCAACATTCAGATCGACAGCGAAAACGAATTCGACCAGCTGGCCATCCGTTTCGCTCAGTACCACATGAACAGCTTCATCCTGAAGAATGACAATCGGGTAGGCATCGGGGCCAAGGGTCTCAGCGGCGAAGGCTACAAGGGTCATTCCTTCTGGGATACAGAAATTTTCGTTTTCCCCTATTTCCTGCTCACCCAGCCCAAAGCGGCCCGCACTCTGCTGGAATACCGCTACAACACGCTGGCCGGCGCCCGAAAAAAAGCCGCCGAAAACGGCTGCGAGGGCGCGATGTATCCGTGGGAATCCGCATGGAAGGACGACGGCGAGGTCACGCCGCTCTGGGGCGCAGCGGACGTGGTCACCGGCAAGCCCACCAAGATCTGGACGGGCATTCTGGAGCTGCACATCACGGCAGATATTGCCTTTGCGGTGAAGCAGTACTTCCGGGCCACCGGCGATCAGGATTTTCTGGATCGCTACGGCTATGAAATCGTCATCGACGCGGCCCGCTTCTGGGCCAGCCGGGCGGAATGGAAGCCGGAGCATGACCGTTACGAATATACCGACGTCATCGGCCCCGACGAATACAAGGAGCACGTGGACAACAACGCCTACACCAACTACATGGTCGCCTACAACATGCGCACGGCGCTGGAAATGATGGCCGAGCTGGAAGCCCGGGGCGATTCTGTCTACGAGCGGCTGAACGGGCAGCTGGACTTTGCCGCCTCTGCCGCCAAGATCCGCAAGGTGCTGGATAAGCTGTACCTGCCCCGGGAGAGCGCGGACGGCATTCTGCCCCAGTTCGACGGCTATTTTGACCTGACCTACATCGACCTGACCAAATACAAGCAGGCCTCCGTGGTGGGCACCATTGCCAACGACTACAACACCGAGCAGATCAGCCGGATCCAGGTGGGCAAGCAGGCCGACGTGCTGGTGCTGTTCTTCCTGCTGGAAGAGCTGTTCAGTCCGGAGGTCAAAAAGAAAAACTTCTTCTATTACGAAGAACGCACCCTGCACGATTCCTCTTTGAGCCGTTCCACTCACTCCGTGCTGGCGGCTGATCTGGGGCTGGACGACATGGCCTACACCTTCTTCGAGGGTGCTGCCCGAACCGACCTTGGCCCGGTGATGACCACCTCCGACGCGGGCATTCACGCGGCGTCCATGGGCGGCATCTGGCAGTGCGTGGTCTACGGCTTCGGCGGCGTGCGCATTGTGGGCGACCGGCTGCGGCTGGAACCCCATCTGCCCAAGGGCTGGCAGGAGCTGCGCTTCCCCCTGTGCTGGAAGGGTCAGACCTTCCGCGTCACAGTGCGCAAGGACAGCGTAAAGCTGGTGACCGAATCCGGCGAAAGCGTTCGCCCGGAAGCCTGCGGCATTGATGTTGTGCTGAGCTGCTGAGGAGGAACGAAAAAAGTGGAGGTGCAGGAGGCACTGCCTCCTGCCGGGGTTTTAGGGGCAGCGCCCCCGAGGACGAGGACAGCCCGAAGGGCTACCGCAGTCCGAAGCCCGCCACGCCCGGCGGGGCGGGCCGCAAAGCGCTGTTTGCGGGCGACAACGGCCAACTTGGGGTTTTTCGACAGACTGAAACACCCGCACGATGAAAACCATCGTGCGGGCGTTGTTCTTTCTGCTTTTTGCCTTACACCAGACGGAAACCGGCGGCGGTCTGCTGTTCGTGATACCGTTCGATCAGGTTCTTGATGCGGTCGTAGGGGTTCAGCAGGCCGCTGAGGCTGCGGTCGTGGTTCAGGCTGGCAATGATGTAGGAGATATACTTGCTCATATCCGCCTCGATGAACCAGGGCGCGTTCTTCAGCTCGTCGGTGCGGTAGGTCAGGTTGGTGGAGATCACGCGGCTGATGTAGCCCTCTTCATAGGCCTTGTTGAAGGCGTCCAGGCCGTTGGTGAACAGGGCGAAGGTGGCGGAAGCGAAGATGCGGTTGGCCTTGCGCTTCTTCAGCTCGCGGGCCAGATCCAGAATGCTGTCGCCGGAGGAAATAATATCGTCCGACACCAGAATGTCCTTGCCCTCCACGTCGTCGCCCAGATATTCGTGAGCCACGATGGGGTTGCGTCCGTTGACGATGCGGGTGTAGTCGCGGCGCTTGTAGAACATGCCCATGTCCAGCCCCAGCACGGAGGAGAAGAAAATGTTCCGATCCAGCGCGCCTTCGTCGGGGCTGACGATCATCATGTGTTCCCGATCCAGTTGCAGATCCTTATCCTTGCGGAACAGTGCCTTCAGGATCTGGTAGCTGGGGCGGACGCTGTCGAAGCCCATCAGGGGCACGGCGTTCTGAATGCGGGGGTCATGGGCGTCGAAGGTGATGAAGTTGCTCACGCCCAGATTTTGCAGATCCTGCAGCGCCTGAGCGCAGTCCAGACTTTCCCGGGTGGAGCGGCGGTGCTGTCGGCCCTCGTACAGGTAGGGCATGATGACGTTGATGCGCTTGGCGCGGCCGCCGATAGCGCCGATGATGCGCTTGAGATCCTGAAAATGATCGTCGGGAGACATGGGCACTTCCCGGCCGTACATCTGATAGGTTTTGTTGTATGCGCCCACATCGGTCAGAATGTAAATATCATATCCGCGTACAGTGCTCTTGACCATGCCCTTGCCTTCGCCGGTGCCGAACCGGGGGCAGCGGGCTTCGATCAGAAAATCGCTTCGATTGGAGCCCATCAGGGAATAAAGGGGCGTATCCTCCAGCGCTTCCTGCTGCTCGTGCCATTTCATCAGCCAACCGTTGACCAGTTTTCCCATTTCTTCGCAGCCGGGCATGGCGATCAGCCCCAGCGGAGCCACAGGCGTTGTCAGAAGCTCATTATTCCAGGTGTTTACAAAATCCGTCATAAGTCGCGCTCCTTTTTCTGTATCACGGGTATATGAGATTGTATATAGTATAGCGCAAAAAGCCCTTTCTGAAAAGGCGCTTTTGCGGAAAAAGGGAACGTTTGCAGAAATTTGCAGAAAAACGGACCGGTTTTTCAGCACTCTGCCGAATCGGAAAGAACCCTACATAATTGCCCCTTTCCTATTCGGAAAGGGGCAGCAGAGTGTCAAAAAAGTGGAGGTGCAGGAGGCACTGCTGCCACTCAATCGTCGCGGAGGACTACTGCCGTAGTCCCCGCTCGTTTCGTGACACACCTGCGGGTCG
>SFGO01000106.1 GCA_004556545.1 Clostridiales bacterium | reverse complement strand
GGTTAGCGACCCGCAGGTGTGACACGAAACGAGCGGGGACTACGGCAGTAGTCCCCGCGACGATTGAGTGGCAGCAGTGCCTCCTGCACCTCCACTTTTTTCAGCAATCTTTATGCTTTTAGAAATGTCCGCCGCCGCCCCCATGGCTGGTGCCGCTGGAAGAGGTGTGAACGCCGCTTCCGCCGCCGCCACCGCCGTGGCTGCCGGTGCTTTCCGGCGGGTCGGGCTTGCGCACGCGGGTCGTGGTGGTGCGCAGGTAGGTGTCTTCCTGATCGGTCAGCTTCATGGAGCCGTTATCCTGATAGGAATAATGGTAGGTGCTGCCCTTCAGGCTGTAGCGGGACTTGACGCAGGCCACATAGATTAGGCACACCGCAAGGCCGATGACCAGTGCCAGAAGGATCTCGTTTCTGGTCAGCGCCTTGTGCCGGGCCGTGAGCCGCTGGCCGGTGACGACATCGTAGCGGTACTGGCCCTCGGGGATGCCGTCCCGGATGTACTGCTGCACGATGGAGATCATCTGGGAGGCGCCCTGCGCGTAGGCTCCTGCCGACAGATAGCGGGTCACTTCGTCGATGGCGTTTTCAATCCGCGCGTCGGTCAGGTAGTCCTGCATGACGCCGGTGGTGGACAGGTAATGATAGCGGTCGTCCATGTCGATATAGTACAGAATGCCGCTGCTTTCTTCGTCCAGCCCGAAGCCGCCCTGATCGTAGTATTCATCCGCGACCTGCTGGGCGCTGCCGTCATGGCTTTCGCTGGAGGTCAGAATGACAAAATCCATGCCCGTAGCTTCCTGAAAGGACTGAATCTCCTGCTCCAGCTCCTGAATTTCCGAGGCGGTGAAAAGCCCCGCCCGGTCGAAGACCCGGTCTTCGGAAGCCAGCGCCGCGCCTGCCCACAGGCAGGACAGGATCAGCAGCAGGGCAAAAATCCGTTGGCGAATGTTTCTCATGATCTTCCTGCCCCCTTAGAAAAGAAAATAGGCGAGTACACAGAAGAGCGCGGCCACGATCAGCCCGGCCAGCAGCCCGTGCCGCCACAGCCGGCCCTGATCCACCGGCAGCTTGCCGCAGACCTGCCCGGTGCAGCCGTTCATGACGTAGTAGTAGGGATCGTCCTTGTTCTTTTTGTTGGGATAGGTCAGCACCCACGTAGGCAGAAGCACATACTTCGTTTTGATGTTCTTCATCGCGGAAGAGGTGCTGGCGGAGCAGGTCTCATACTGACTGGCCGTGTCCCGCAGCATGGAGTTCATATACCCCTGCAGCTCCTGTTCGATCTCCTGCCGGTAGCTGTCCGCTTCCAGATCCCGGCGCTCGGCCAGAAAACCGGAAAGGAACGCGCCGGAGAAGGGCTTGGCATTTTCCAGCGGGAAGGGGTGAACGCCCTCGGTCAGCTTGCGGTTGGCCTTGGAAAGCGCCGGGCGCAGAATGTCTTTGAACACAAAACGGCCTTCCCGGCGCACATGATAATGCCGGGTGTTGGTGACGACATACTTGCCCTCGTCAAACACGTCGGAAGTGGTGGCTTCGCCGTCCAGAACGCCTTCCGTCTGGCATTCGCTGACGAAGTGCGGGTAGTAGACGCCGCTCATTTCCTGAATCTGCGCCTTGGAAAAGAACTTTTTGGGAACGAATTTCCGGGTGCGGATCCATTCGGAAATTTCCTCGATGGCCTTCTCCCTGCCGATGGTAAAGGGCAGCACCTCGTCCGGCTTCATGTCGGCCGTCAGCTTGCCCTGCAGCACCACGGGGCTGTGGCAGTAGTAGCAGTGGGTAGCCACGGTGGTTTCATCGGTCATGATCTCGCTGCCGCAGCTGGGGCAGTGATAAACCACCTGCGCGCCGGAGGACGGCTCTTTCGCTTCTTTTTCCGCTTCTTTTTCGGCTTCATTTTGGAAAGCTTCCGCTTTGCCCTTCAGTTCCGATTCGGGAAAGGCGGAGGAACAGAAGGGGCATTTCCATTGCTGGGTTTCCGGGTCAAAGGTCAGATAAGCGCCGCAATTAGGGCATTTGTAGGTTATACCCGCCATATTTTCACCTCGTTGCATGGAGCGCTTCGGGAATACGGGAATCCCGAAGGCTGATTCGTGCGTACAGTATAGCATGAATTTTATGGTTTGACAAATGGAGGACGAGCGTTCCTGAAACCGGCTCATTCATTTTGGCAATCTGCCGGGCGGCCTACTGCCCGACTGGAAAAAGCAGGGCCGCCCGGCAGCAGCAGAGCGACCCTATCCAAAGAGGGTTACGGATACGGTTGTCATTTTCAATCCGACTTTTTGGGGGAGAGGGAAGTGGAGCATTCCGGGGCAGCCAGCATACCGGCCAGCAGCACCGGTACCCCGTAAAAGGCCGCCAGCAGATAGCGCAGGATGGCTACCGGCCCGATCAGGCAGGTGAACCACACGGTCAGGATAAAGGTAAACGCGGCCATGTAGCCCTTCTGGCGGCGGTAAACAGCCAGCGCCAGCCCCGCCATGGCCAGCCAGATCTGGAAGGCTGCGTCGCTCAACAGCCGCACGCCCGGCAGTCCCAGCAGGGTAAGGGTCTTGTCGTACTGGCGGTACAGCTCCTTCAGCGCGGGAATGCGGCTTTGCTCCACCAGCGGGAAGGTCTCCTCCATTTCACTGACCCGGGATTCGGTGTCCAGATAGTAGATCATCTCGGAGCCGGGCAGCAGATAGGGCAGGTTCTGGATCAGGAACGCTTCCATGTAGGGCTTGAGATTTGCCGGCAGCATCCGCGCCCAAAGGGACAGGATGTCGCCCATCCGCTCGTCCACCACGTCGTAGTCGCTGGCCCACTTGACCGGGTCGGCTAACACGGGGGAGTAGTATTCCGCAAAGCCATCAGGGTACAGCGTTTCGATTAGTTCCCGCGCCTCTTCGTCAGGCAGTGCGTCCGGATTCTGTTGCAGCGTGCGGGCCAGCTGCTGCATGGGAATGGAAAGCATCTCCACCTTGTCGATGTCCGCCGCCTCCAGCCCGGCCTTCAGCCCGGCATTGACGCCGAGGGACAGCGCCATGCAGGCCAGCAGCAGCACGGCCAGCCGAACCCGCGCTCCCTTGGCCCATGCAGCGGCAAAGGGCAAAAGCAGCGCCAGCGCGTAAATGCCGTTATTGCGCAGGAGCAGCATCAGTACGGTAATCAGCGTCAACCGGGCAACGCGCCAGGGAGAGCGCAGCGCCCGGAAGCCGTCCTGCCATACGTCCACCATTTCCAGAAGAAACAGCAGGGCCAGTCCGCTGAAGAGAATGTCCTTCTGGCAGCTGAAGGAAAAAACGGAGTAAAGCGGGAACAGAGCGAACAGCAGCGTCACGCATACACGGCTCCACAGGGGCGCACGCCGTCTTCCCAGCCAGCGCAGGGCCCAGGCCAGCATGGCGGCCAGCAGTACCATCTGTACCACGGCATAGAGGGCCACGCCCAAAGCGCTGTAGCCCTCCGGATCCAGATCGATGCCCGTCATGACGCAAAAGCCCAGCAGCAGCGTATGCAGCAGCGGGTGATGCGCGGAAAAATCGTTGTTGTAATACTGATAAAACTGGGTCACAGAGTCGGCCGCGAAAATGCCGGGCCAGAAGGCCAGCCACACCGGCAGCCAGCAGATCAGCAGCAAGGCAAAGCAGAAAAACCAGCTGCCCAGCACCCGGCTGAAGACGGATTCCGCCTTCGTACCGGAGGCGGAAAGACGGTTCATGCCCTGGAACAAAAGCGCCAGCGCCGCGCCGTACACCGCCGTAAAGCTGGCAGCGGCCAAAACGCCGGAAAGAAACGGCAGCCATTGGAAAGCGGAAAAGCCGCTGTTGGCCCGCACGTCAGCGCAGACCACCGTCACCACGGAAAATAAGCCGCCCAGAAGGTAGGCCGCCCGGTTTAGGCGTGCGTCCGTGATCTGAAAGGCGCTTTTCAGCAGCAGGTACAGCCCTGCCAGCAGGATCAGCGTGATGACGCTGCCGGCGAACAGGCTGTTGTCCCATGCCAGACCGTACACGTTGGGCAGCCTCCAGGCCGCGATGGCGGCGATTATCAAAGCGGCGGCAGTTTGCCGGTTCGTAAGCTGTTTCATCGGTATTCTTCCTTCCTTCTATCGGTTTCCGGGTCGAACGGCAGGAAAGCGCCGCAAGGAAAAATGGGCAGAGAAAGTGGCCCGGAGCTGACCTCGCTGCGCAATAAAGCGCAGCGGGCCAATGACTGCGTACAATATAGCATGTTTTTTTTCATTTGACAAATAGAGACTCCGGGAAGAAACGAAAACCTGTATTTTCCCGCAGTGCATGCCTTCCGGCGTTTTGGCGTACACTTTTTCCGGTTTCGTTTTGACATCCTGTCCAAACTGCGATACAATCAGAAGCAGGATCTCTGCCCCGGGTTTCGGGAACGAAAGGAGACTCGCCATGGAAACGGGAGCCATGCAAGCTCTGTATGAACGGCTGTTGCCCCTTTTTTCCAAAAAACAGCTGATGGAAAATGTGCCCATGAGCCGGTACACCACCCTGCATCTGGGCGGCCCGGCCCAGCTTTTGTGCGAGCCGGACGGGCCGGAACAGCTGAGCGCCGCGTTTCAGGCGGCCCGGGAGCTGAACGTGCCGGTCACACTGATCGGCAACGGTTCCAATCTGCTGGTCAAGGACGGCGGCATTCGCGGGCTGGTCATCCACATGGGCGAACGCTTTTCGGAGGTCAGTGAACCGGCGCCTCTGCCAGACGGCCGCTTCGCCATCACGGCGCAGGCGGGCGCGTCCCTGCAGAAATTGAGCCGGGCGGCGGCGGACCACGGCCTGACCGGGCTGGAATTTGCCGCGGGCATTCCCGGCACCGTGGGCGGCGCGGCTTATATGAACGCGGGCGCTTACGGCGGCGAGCTCAAGGATGTGGTCACACTGGTGACTGCCATGGAGCAAAGCGGCAGGAACGTGGCCTATACGCCGGAGGAGCTTCACATGAGCTACCGCCATTCCCGCTTTTCCGATGAAAGCGTTCCCAGCGCCATTCTTTCCGTGACGGTGGCCCTGCAGCCCGGCGATCCGGAAACCATTCACGCCACCATGCGGGAATTCGCCGCCCGCCGGAGAGAAAAGCAGCCCCTGTCCGTTCCCGGCTGCGGCAGCACCTTCAAACGGCCCGAGGGACAGTTTGCCGGAACACTGATCGACAATGCCGGGCTCAAGGGTCTGCGGGTAGGCGGAGCCAGCGTCTCCACCCTGCACGCGGGCTTTCTGGTCAACGATGAGAACGGCACCGCCGCCGATTATCTGGCCCTGATCGCCGCCGTGCAGAAGGCGGTGCAGGAGCACAGCGGCGTCTGGCTGGAGCCGGAGGTGCGCATTTTGGGCGAGGATGTGCCGGTTTCGCCCGCGTAATCACGGAGAAACAAAGCAGCCAATACAAACGAGGTGCAGAGATATGCAGTACTTGATCCTGACCGGGATGAGCGGCGCGGGCAAGACCGTCGCCATCCGTTATCTGGAAGATCTGGGCGCGCTTTGTGTGGATAACCTGCCGCCCATGATGCTGGTGCCCTTTATGGAGGCCTGCCAGAATACCAACCTTCACAAGCCCATGATCGCCATTGCGGCGGATGTGCGTTCCGGCGAATTTTTCGATGCCAAGGCCGTGACCCGCATGATCGACGAAGCCCGGCTGGTGGGCTTTCACATTGATACGCTGTTTTTTGAGGCCAGCGACGAGGTGCTTATCAACCGCTACAAGGAAACGCGCCGGGAGCATCCGTTAAGCAGCGAAGGCTTTTCGCTGGAAGAGGCCATCCGGGAGGAGCGCAGCCGTCTGCAGCCCCTGAAGGAGGCCGCGAACCATCTGTTCGATACCAGCAACCTGCGGCCCCGCGCCCTGCAGAAGATGCTCAGTGAGATTGTTCTGCATGCCGGAAGCGAGTCTCCCCTGCGGGTGGAGGTGCTCAGCTTCGGCTTCAAGCGGGGCATCCCCCGGGAGGGCGATCTGGTCTTCGACGTGCGCTTTCTGCCCAACCCCTTCTACATTCCCGAGCTGGGCCACCACACCGGGCTGGATCAGGATGTGAAGGACTTCGTGCTGGGGCATCCCGTCACGAAGGAATTTCTGGAAAAATGCATGGACATGCTCCGTTTTCTGCTGCCCAACTATATCAACGAAGGCAAGCACCGTCTGGTCATCGCCATCGGCTGTACCGGCGGGGCGCACCGCAGCGTAGCCATTGCGGAATACGTCGCCGCCGAGCTGCAAAAGCTGGGCTACGGGGTCAACGTCAACCACCGGGACATTGCGCTGGAGCAGGCTCATTGGGCCGCGCGCAGCGAGTACCAGAAGGGCGAACCGTAACGATTGGGTTTTCTGTTCCCGTTTTTTCTGCCCATTGGGCCGAAAGAACGGGTTTTTCTTTATCCTTCCGAAAAGAACCAAAAGAGACAAAAATTTGTAAAAAAATGTCAATTTCATTTCACTATATCAATCAAAACCCAACATGAAATAGCGAATTGATTGACATTCCATGACACACATGTTATACTTGCAACAGTTTTTGGGGAGGAGTGCAGCGGGATTTTACCAGCATTTCAAGCCCTGAAGGAACACGAGACGTTTCAATGTTCCGTAACATTTTGTAATATATCAATTTCATATTCCACCCGTGAAAGGGGTATATTACACAATGACCAGGCAATATGGAGGCGTCGGTATTGGAGAAGCAGCTTAAAATCGTATACTACTACAACAGCGGATTTTCGGTGCAGGTGGGCAGCACGCTGTTCCTCTTCGACTACTGGGAGGGCGAAAACCGAAGCCTTTCCGCGTCGGTCCGCATCCGTCCGGAGCTGCTGAAGGCCTACGAGCGCATCTATGTTTTCATCAGCCACGCCCATCCCGATCATCTGGATCCGGTGGTGTACACCTGGGCCAAAGAGGGTCTGCCCATTACCTACATCGTTTCCAGCGACATGCCCATCGGCACCATCGGCAAGCGGCTGGCGCCCCTGCAGGAAAAGCAGCTGACGCAGGACATCTGGGTGAAGGCCTATCAGTCCACCGATCTGGGCGTTGCCTTTCTGGTGGAGGCCTACGGTCTGCGCATTTTCCACGCGGGCGACCTGAACCTCTGGCACTGGCGGCAGGAAAGCACCCTTCGGGAGATCGAGGCTGCCGAAAAGGACTTCTACGACGCGCTGGAACCCCTGAAGAACGAGCGCATCGACGTGGCCATGTTCCCGGTGGATCCCCGGCAGGGCCTGATGTACGATGCAGGCGCGAATCATTTTATCCTGACCGAAAAGCCGCGGGTCTTTATTCCCATGCACTGGCAGGACCGGCCCGAGGTGGCCATCGACTTTGCCCGCCGGGCCAAGACTGCCCAGACGGAAGTGCTGGCTCTGGTCAAGCCGGGCACCGTAGCCAATCTTACTTTCACGGACAATCTGCTGGACATTCATGTCATCGAGCCGCCCAAGGATCTGGAAGACCTTCCGCCCACCCCCATGCGCCGCCCCGCCCTCTACGACCTCAACGGCGAAGCCGACCCCTTCCAAGACACCGACCTCCCCGTCGACATCCATTAAGGGGTAGTACCCCTTAACCCCGGACTGCGCGCCGCAGGCGCGCAGGGCACTCGGGAGACATGCCAGTTGGCCGGGGTTTTACCGCCGCTCGGCGACAGGCCTCGCGGCTCGCCGGTCTGGTGCGGCTCCCTGACAGTTGTATAGTAAAGGCCGCCATTCGGCGACAGGCCTCATGGCTCGCAGTCAAAACCACCGGCTGAGCCGGTGGTTTCAGTCTGTCGAAAAATTGCGGGGAAAGTGCTGCGGCACAAGGGTTAGGGGCGCTGCCCCTATAACCCCGGCAGGAGGCAGTGCCTCCTGCACCTCCACTTTTTTGACACTCTGAAACCACCGGCTGAGCCGGTGGTTTTCTCTTACCAAATCAAGGCCAGCGTGAAATCAAACTCACGCTGGCCTTTTGCGCTGCAAAAATCTCCAAGCCACAACGAAGCATCCCAACCTGCAAGGGCGGCGTATGCCCACCGTCGCCTGTGAATAAGAAACCCGTCCGTTTATCCACGCCGCAAAATTTTCCAACTACATTGAAACTTTTCAACCTGCAAGGGGTAAGCATGCCCCACGCCAACTGCGGGGGAGCAGAGCGGCGATAGGCAGCGGAGGGAAAAAGGCCCGCCCATTTTGACGGCGGAAAAAGGCGAGCTCCGAGCGTGCACGATGGTAGGCGTAAGCTAGCCAACTCCGCTGCGCGCGACATAGCGAGCCCCGCCGTCAAAATGGGCAATAAAGGGCTTTTTCCCGGAGTCGCCGTGCCGCACGCTTTCTTTGGTACTTTCTTTCGCGTCGAAAGAAAGTACTATCCCCCGTCGGGGCGGCAGCCCCATCCACTCGCGCCGGAGTCGGCGCGTCAGGCCCCCACCAAGGGGGAATTTCTTGCGGCAGAGTTGCCTCTCTTCATGCAAGCAGGGTGGCTTTCCGCTCGCCCCCCTGCACCCCCTTCGGGGAGTCGGCGTACCAATGCAGGTGTATGCGCCTGCGGGCGCACCAAAGGGCTTTCCTCGGGGCAAACAATCGGCGCGGTTCGCACTGCCGTGCGCTCCGCTTGTTGTTTGCCTGAACTTCCGCTTGTTGTTTGCCTGAACTCCGGGTCGCTAACCGCCTTCGGCGGTTGTATCCACTGGATACCCGCTTCCCTTCGTTCCCCTTTGGAAACCTTCGGATCGCCAACCGAAGCAATCGAGCGCCCCATAGGGCTGCAAGCCCTACTCCCGCGCCGGAGTCGGCGCACCCCCGCCCGGGGTTCTGCCCCCGCCCATTCCCGCATATCCTTCCTACGGAGCCAAAATTCAGCTCCAGAGAGGAAGGGAAACGCCCATGCGCTATTTTGCCGGTGGTAATACATCTCAGGGCTTCTGTACACGCTTTGACCATATCCTGCCTAAGGAACAGCAGAAACGAATGTTCTACCTCAAAGGCGGCCCCGGGGTGGGGAAAAGCAGCCTGATGAAGGCCGTGGGGAAGGCCGCTGAAAACGCGGGGCTTCAGGTGGAGTATTTCTATTGCTCCTCCGACCCGGATAGCTTAGACGGCGTGGCCCTGCCGGAAAAAGGCGTAGCCCTGATGGACGGCACCTCGCCCCATGTGTATGACCCCGTGACCCCCGGCGCAAGGGATACCCTGATCTCTCTGGGGGATTTTCTGGATGAAAAGGGCCTCCGCGCTTCGCTGGAGGAATTGCAGCAGACCCAGCGGCAGATCTCCGCCCGATTTCAGCAGTGCTATCATTATCTGAATGCGGCGGCGCAGGTGCGTAAAGCGGCCTGCGCCGGGGAGGAAAAGCCCGCCACCATGCGCACTCTGCTGAAGGAATGGACGGACGTTCTTCCCCTGCGCGGCGGCGAGGGACGCTGCCGTCAGCTGTTTGGCGAGGCCTTTACCCCGTCGGGACTTGTCCGGCGCACGGATTTTCCCAAGGAGACCCGCCGGTTTGAGATCGCCTGCCCGTTGGGCTGTCATCCGGACGGCCTGATGAAACGGCTGGGCGATGCGGCCGCTTCCCGCGGCCTTGACCGTGTGGAACTGCTGGATCCGCTGGAACCGGAGCATGTGCGGCAGCTCTACCTGCCGGAGCATGGACTGCTTTTCGGATGCGCGCCTGAAAACGCCCCGAACGTCCTGCCGCCGGAACGGCTCTTTGACCTGAACGCCCGGGAAGAGGAAAGCTTCGACCGAAACGCCTATGAGCTGCTCTGTCAACGGGCTGTCGAGCAGCTTTCCGCCGCCAAGAAGCTTCACGACCGTCTGGAAGCGCCTTACATTCACTGTATGGATTTCCTGAAATGGCAGACAAAGCTGGATGGGATTCTGGAGGAGCTTTCTTTGTTACCTTCCAAGGGCTGACGCCCCCTGTAACACCGAAGGGGAAAAGGGTTTTCAATCCCGGAAAAGTATGATAAAATGAAGGGCGAAAGAACAAGCATCCGTTCTTTCGCCTTTTGTTTTTCTATTTTTATTTCGGAGGCGACTTGAGTGCCCACAGTCGGCGTGATTTCCCTGGGCTGCAGCAAAAACCGGGTGGATACGGAACTGATGCTCTCCATCCTGAAGGATCATGGCTATACCATTACGGCAGACGAAAAAGAGGCAGAGGTGCTGATCGTCAATACCTGCGGCTTCATCGACCCCGCCAAGCAGGAAAGCATCGATACCCTGCTGCAGATGGCGGAATACAAGCGTACCGGCAAGTGTAAGGTGCTGGTGGCCACCGGCTGTCTGGCCCAGCGCTACGAAAAAGAACTGATGGCCGATATGCCGGAGATCGACCTGCTGATGGGCGTCAGCCAGTATCCCCGCCTGCCGGAAGCGCTGGACGAGGCCCTGCACGGCAAGCGCCAGAGCTTCTGCGGCAGGGATAATACTATCCTGTCCGGAAGCCGGGTGCTGACCACCGCGCCGTATTCCGCCTATATCCGCATTGCCGACGGCTGCGACAACCGCTGCGCCTACTGCGCCATTCCGCTGATTCGGGGCGGCTTCCGTTCCCGGGAAATGGAGGACGTGCTGGACGAGATCCGCACACTGGCGGAAAAGGGCGTGAGAGAGCATGTGCTGGTGGCGCAGGATACCTCCCGCTTCGGCATCGACCGGGTGGGGCATTCCCAGCTGCCGGAGCTGATGGAGCGCGCGGCGGAGATCCCCGGCGTGGAATGGCTGCGGGTGCTCTACTGCTACCCGGACGAGATCGACGAAGAGCTGCTGAACGCCATGGCGCGCCATGACAACATCTGCAAATATCTGGATCTGCCCCTACAGCATGCCGACCCGCTGCTTCTGAAGCGCATGAACCGCCGGGGCGACCCGGAGAAGACCCGGCAGCTGCTGCACCGGGCCCGGGAGATGGGCTTCACCCTGCGCACCACCTTCATCGTGGGCTTCCCCGGCGAAACGGACGAGCAGTTTGCCCGTCTGATGGACTTTGTGCGGGAGATTCAGTTCGACCGGCTGGGCGCTTTCCCCTATTCGCCGGAAGAGGATACCCCCGCCGCCCGGATGGACGGTCAGATCCCCGAAGAGATCAAGCAGAAGCGGCTGGATGAGCTGATGACAGCCCAGCAGGCCATTTCGATGGAGCGGAACCGACTGCGGATCGGCACGGAAGAAAAAGTGCTGGTGGAGACCGTGGACGGCAAGGGCCATGGCGTGGGCCGCAGCGCGCAGGAAGCGCCGGATACCGACGGCGTAATCAAGCTCACCGGCGTTTCCGAGGCGGATCTGGGACGGTTTGTCCCCACCCGTATCACGGGCGCGGAGGTCTATGACCTGCGCGCCGAACGCGTCAGAGAGGATGGATGTTTATGAAGAATCTCAACATTCCCAACCGTCTGTCGATCCTGCGCATCTGTCTGGTGCCGGTGTGCGTGCTGCTTTTGTACCTGCCCGGTCAGACTGCCCGCATCGCGGCGCTGATCGTCTTCTGCATCGCCGCCTTTACCGATTTTCTGGATGGGCAGATTGCCCGGCGACAGCATATCGTCACCACCTTCGGGAAGTTTATCGACCCGGTGGCGGATAAGCTGCTGGTGCTGAGCACCATGATCGCCCTGTGCGGTCTGGGCGAATTTCCGGCATGGGCCTGCATTGTGGTGCTGTTCCGGGAGCTGGCCGTGGACGGCCTGCGGCTGGTGGCCTCTCAGCAGGGCATTGTGATCGCCGCAGGCAAGCTGGGCAAGATCAAGACCTGTACGCAGCTTCTGACCCTGATTCTGTTCCTGCTGGACGGCCGCGCCTACAGCGGCAGCGGCTTCACGGTGGGAAATCTGATGGTCTGGGTCGTCGTGGCCATGACCCTCTGGTCCGGCATTGATTATTTCTGGAAGAACCGTTCCGCGCTGGGCCTGAAGGAGGAAGCCAAATGAGCGAATCCTCTCTGGCCCCGCAGGTCGTCCGGCAATTTACCGAAAAAGGGATGACGCTGGGCACGGCGGAAAGCCTGACCGCAGGCCTGATTGCCGCCACGGTGGCGGATGTGTCCGGCGCGTCGGCGGTGCTGATGGGCGGCGTGGTCAGCTATGACCCGCGGGTGAAGCACGAGGTGCTGGGCGTATCGCAGGAAGTGATCGACACCGTAGGCGTGGTCAGCGAAGCCTGCGCCCTGCAGATGGCCGATGGGGCAAGGAAACTGCTGAAGGTGGACGTTGCCCTGAGCGCTACGGGCGTTGCCGGGCCTACCGGCGGCACGGCGGAAAATCCCGTGGGCACCGTCTGGCTGGGCGTGAGCACGGCGGAGGGAACCATCGCCCGCCGCTTTCAATTTGACGGCGACCGGCAGAGCGTCCGCCGCCAGACGGTGGAAACGGCACTTCGGCTGGCGCTGGACGTTCTGGCATCCAAATAAAAGAAACAAATAACATTCGAAATGGACAGATCGACATACAAGGGGGAAAAGGGCATGGCTCCGAAAAAGGACACGGCCAAAAAGGAGATCGCCAGCAAACAGAACGATCTTCGGGAAGAGAAAATGAAAGCGCTGGAAAGCGCGCTGGCCCAGCTGAACAAGACCTACGGCAAGGGCGCGGTGATGAAATTCGGCGACGCGGCGGCGGACGCGAACCTGCAGGTGATCCCCACCGGCTGTCTGGAGCTGGATATGGCGCTGGGCGTGGGCGGACTGCCCCGCGGCCGCGTGGTGGAGATCTACGGGCCTGAGAGCAGCGGTAAAACCACTGTGGCGCTGCACTGCGTGGCCGAGGCTCAGAAAATGGGCGGCGTATGCGCGTTTATTGACGCGGAGCACGCGCTGGATCCCGTCTATGCCCGGAAGCTGGGCGTAAACGTGGACGAGCTGTACATCTCTCAGCCGGACACCGGCGAGCAGGCGTTGGAAATCTGCGAAGCGCTGGTGCGTTCCGGCGCCATCGACATGGTGGTCATCGACTCCGTGGCCGCGCTGGTGCCCCGGGCCGAAATCGAGGGCGAAATGGGCGACAGCTTTGTGGGCCTGCAGGCCCGTCTGATGAGCCAAGCCCTGCGCAAGCTGACCGGCGTGATCGCCAAGACCAACGCGGTAGCGATTTTCATCAACCAGCTGCGTGAAAAAGTGGGCGTGATGTACGGCAACCCGGAGACCACCACCGGCGGCCGCGCCCTGAAGTTCTACGCCAGCGTTCGTCTGGATGTACGTCGGGGCGAGCAGCTGAAGAACGGCTCCGAAGTCATCGGCAACCGCACCAAGGTAAAGGTCGTCAAGAATAAGGTAGCCCCGCCCTTCAAGGTGGCCGAATTTGACATTATTTACGGCGAAGGCATTTCCACCGAAGGCACGCTGCTGGATATGGCCGTGGATCGGGACATCATCCACAAGAGCGGCGCGTGGTTCAGCTACAAGGATCAGCGCATCGGTCAGGGCCGCGAAAACGCCCGCCTGTTCCTGAAGGACAATCCCGACATCGCCGCCGAGATCGACAAGATCATCCGGGACGAAGCCAAGCAGGCGCTGGCCGCCGGCAAGGGTGTCGGCAAGGAAGAAGCTCCCACCGACGAAGAACGGGCCAACGCGGACGTGGACGAAGATCCCGATCTGGCGCTGCTGGATGAGGAGTAATCGATGAACATCGGATTTATCGGCATTGGCGTCATGGGCGAAAGCATGGCGCGGCATCTGATGGCCGCAGGGCACCGGCTGACGGTCTACACCCGCACGGCCTCCAAGGCGGACGCGCTGCTTCAGGAGGGCGCGCTCTGGGCGGAAAACGCGGGAGCCTGCGCGGAAAATCAGGACGCAGTGATCACCATGGTGGGCTTTCCCAAGGATGTGGAGGAAGTCTACCTTTCGGAAAACGGCATTCTGGCTCACGCCCGGCCCGGCGCGTATGTGATTGACATGACCACCACCAGTCCGGCGCTCTGGCAGCGGATCGCCGCCGCCGCGAGGGACAAGGGGCTGCATCCGCTGGACGCGCCCGTATCCGGCGGCGACAGCGGCGCGAGGAACGCCACGCTTTCCATTATGGTCGGCGGGGAAGCAGCGGACTACGAAGCCTGTCTGCCCCTCTTTCAGCGGATGGGCAAGAACATTGTCCACACCGGCGGAGACGGCAGCGGCCAGCACACGAAGATGGCGAACCAGATCGTCATTGCGGGCACGATCGCCGGAGTGGCGGAGGCCATTCGCTACGGCGAGGCCTGCGGGCTGGACACGGAAAACATGCTTCGCTGCATTTCCGCCGGAGCAGCCGGAAGCTGGCAGCTTTCCAACAACGGGCCCAAAATGCTGGCCCGGGACTGGGCTCCCGGCTTCTACATCAAGCATTTCATCAAGGACATGGCCATTGCCCGGGACGAAAGCGCCGCCCGCGATCTATCCCTGCCCATCCTCACCGAAGTCCTCTCGATGTACGAGACCCTTCAGCAAGAAGGCCACGGCGACGAAGGCACCCAAGCCCTCTACCAATGGCAGGGCTAATGCCCTGCACCCATCTCTGCGCGCCTTTGGCGCGCAGGGCGCTCGTGGGACATGCAGCTTGACTGCGAAGCTACCGCCGCTCGGCGACAGGCCTCGCGGCTCGCGGGTCTGGTGTGATTCCCTGCCAGTTGCATAGCATAGACCGCCATTCGGCGACGGGCCTCATGGCTCGCTAAAAAGGCCAGCGTGGATTTGAAATCCCGCTGGCTTTTTGCGTTGCAAAATACCCAAGTCACGTCAAAGTATTCCACCCGTAAGGGGTAAGTATGCCCCGCGCCATCTAGGAAAAGGAAAATCAGCCCATTCATCTACGCCGCAAAATTTCCCAACCACATTGGAACTTCCCAACCTGCAAGGGGTAAGTATGCCCACCGCCGACTGCGGGGGAGCAGAGCGGCGATAGGCAGCGGAGGGAAAAAGCCTTGCCCTTTTTGAAAGAGGAAAAGAGTGAGCACGAGCGCGCACGAACG
>SFGO01000105.1 GCA_004556545.1 Clostridiales bacterium | reverse complement strand
GGCTTTTTCCCGGAGTCGCCGTGCCGCTGGCTTTCTTTTGCACACTTTTCTTTCGCCACCGAAAGAAAAGTGTGAGCGCCCCATGGGACGGCAAGTCCCAATCCGCGCCGGAGTCGGCGCGTCAGGCCCCGCCAAAGGGGAACTTCCTCGGCAGAGGTTTCTCTCTGCGGAGCAAGCAGGGGGGCTTTCCGCTCGCCCCCCTGCACCCCCTTCGGATCGCCACCAGAAGCAATCGAGCGCCCCATAGGGCTGCAAGCCCTCCCCTTGCGCCGGTGTGTCGGCGCGTCAGGCCCCGCCAAAGGGGAATTTCTTCGGCAAAGTTATCTCTTGTCATGCCAGCAGGGAGCTTTCCTCGGGGCAAACAATCGGCGCGGCCCGCACTGCCGTGCGCTCCGCTTGTTGTTTGCCTGAACTCCGGTTCGTCAATCGAAGCAATAGAGCGCCCCATTGGGCTGCAAGCCCTGCCCCCGCGCCGGAGTCGGCGCGTCAGGCCCCACCGGGGGGCAGGGGTTTGCGGCTGCGGGCGCACTGGGGGCTTTCCTCGGGGCAAACAATCGGCGCGGATCGCACTGCCGTGCGCTCCGCTTGTTGTTTGCCTGAACTCCGGGTCGCTAACCGCCTTCGGCGGTTGTATCCACTGGATACCCGCTTCCCTACGTTCCCCCCTGCACCCCTTCGGGGACTCGGCGCGTCCCCCCACCCCCTTTTTTCTATCCCGAAAGGAGTCCTTCCCATGGTTCAAGTCGTTGCCGCGCTGATCTGGCGCAAGGATCGCTTCATGATTTGCCAGCGCCCGGAATATAAGGCCCGCGGGCTTCTGTGGGAGTTCGTAGGCGGAAAGGTGGAGCCGGGCGAGACTAAAGCGCAGGCCCTCGCCCGGGAATGCCGGGAAGAGCTGGACGTGCAGATAGAAGTCGGAGATGTTTTCTGCGAGGTCGATCACGTCTATCCCGACCTGACCATCCACCTGACGCTGCTGAATGCCGCGATCACGGAGGGCGAACCCACCCTGCTGGAGCATCATGCCATCGCATGGATCACCCCGGAGGAGATCGACCGATATGAATTCTGCCCGGCGGATCAGGATATCCTGAAGCTGCTTAAAGCCCCGAAAGCGGAATCTCCCCGGTCATGACCGTTTCCAGAAAGCGACGGTCATGCTCCACCAACAGCAGCGTGGGGCAGGAATCCAGAATCAGCTCTTCAATTTGCCGTCGGCTGAGAACGTCGATGTAGTTCAGAGGTTCGTCCCAGATGTATACATGGGCGGGTGTTGCAAGGCTCAAAGCCAGCAGCACCTTCTTTTTTTGCCCCTGACTGTAGTTTTGCATGTCGATGGCGAATTGCTCCCGGGAGAAATCCATGTTCCGCAGAATAGCCTTGACCAGCGTTTCGTCCGCGCCTCGGGCGGCAATGGCCCCCTCCAGCGCGCCGGATAGGCCGCCGGTGTCCTGCGGCACATAGGAGATCACCAGTCCCGAGGCCAGACGGATGCTTCCCTGCAGCGCACTGCCCTCGCCGACCAGCGTTTTGAGGATGCTGCTCTTGCCGCAGCCGTTGGGCCCGGTCAGCGCCAGCCGCTCGCCCTGACGAAGGGTGAAATGTACGTCCCGGCAGACCTCCCGCCCGTCGTAGCGAACCGCGCCTTTTTCGATGGTCATCAGCTCCTGCTTGGGATGATGCAGATTGCGCAGCTTCAGATCGCCCACCCGTTCCAGATTGTGCAGTAAGCCGCTTTTTTCTTCTGCGGCACGCTCCCGCCGCTGCACGGCCGCCTTGGCTCGCTTCATCATGGCGGCGCTGCGCGCGCCTGCGTAGCCACGGTCTACTGCGGGCTGAACGCTTTCCGGCACGTGAAATTTGTCCTTCTCCGCCTTCTGGGCGAACTGCGCCGCCTGCCGGGCGCTCTGGTTCAGCCGGCCGATTTCTTTTTTCAGGCCCTCGTTCCGTTTGAGCTCATAGGCGTTCTGCCGGTCGAACTGCTCTTCCCACGTGTCGTAATTGCCCTGAATGACCTGAAAACCGGTTTTGTTGATGCTGAGGATGTGATCTACACAGTCGTTCAGAAAGGCGCGGTCGTGGCTGACCAGCAGAAAGCCGTCCTTCCGGCGCAAATACTCCGCCACCGCCCTGCGGCCCAGCAGATCCAAATGATTGGTGGGCTCGTCGATCAGGGGATAAGTATCCTCCCGGGCGAACAGGGCGCAGAGCAGCGCCTTGGTCTGCTCGCCCCGGCTCAGGGTGGAGAAGGGCCGGTACAGCGCGTCCTCCGTCACCTCCAATAGCCGCAGCTCCTTCAGCAGCTTCCATTCCGGCTCCCCGCCCGCCGCTTCCTGCATCACGTTCAGGGTCATGTCCTCCGGGTCGGAGACGGGGTAAGGAAAATACACCGGCTGCATCGGCAGGCTGATCTGCCCGCCGTGGGGCAGCTCGCCCATCATCAGCCGCAGCAGCGTGGTCTTTCCCCGGCCATTCCGGCCCGTCAGCCCCAACCGCCAGCTGGTATCCAGCTCCACGCTCCAGCCGGGGAACACCGCTTCGCTGCTTCCGTCATAGGTAAAACTCAAATTCTGAATCGAACAACGCATTAAAAAAGCCTCCTTCCTGAAAAAGCAGGGGGAAGCATGGCGGCGCGTTTCGAAACGCGCAAAAAAAGCGGAGTCCTCGGGACTGCGCTTTTTCACTGCCACAGCAAAAGCAAACCCTCCGGCCTTTCTTTCGCCGGGGATTGCTTTCCTCCCCCACAAAATGGGTTCATGGCAGTGTTATTTGCGCATCCCGACCCTCCGTTTCGTCTGTCAAATTGGGGAAACGCATTCCTTTGCGTTCCTGAACATTGTAGCAGAATTCCTGCCGGGCTGTCAAGATGGATTTGCAGTGCTTTCGGTCAGGCCTTTTCTGCGGTACAGATACACCTGGTCGTACCAGAAGCCCTCCGGCGTTTCCGCCGTGGCGATCAGGTCGTAGGTTTCCAGAATGTCCTCCGGCTGACGGCCCCGGGTGACGACGTAGTCGCATACGCCGTCGTGAATGTAACGCACCTGCTCATCCAGCATCTCCCGCAGGGGGACGTTTGTCTGATGATAATACTTCACGTTGGGCGTGATCTGGGCAGCGGTATAGAAGCCCGCGTCCATAAAGCCGTAATTGAGCAGCGTGGCCCCCGGCGTTTCGGCCATCCGGGCGGCAAACTGGTACTGCATGGTTTCGGAACGGGGCTGACCGAAGGATTCCTTGACGTTGGAGCTCAAAACCGGGCACAGCAGCACACATAAGCCGCATAGAATCGCCGCCGCGCAGCCATAAGCCCGCTTTGACACCCGGGACAGCGGCTTTTCCAGCAGCCCGCCCGCCCAGCCGAAAAAGCAGGGCAGAAACGCCGCCAGCGCCAGCGGGTAATAGGGATAAGTCTTTCCGCCGATGAACACGCCCAGCGCTCCCAGCAGGAAGGGCAGCAGCCAGCTCAGCCGCCGCCAGCCGTTCTTTTCTCGGCCAAAGCAGGACGCGATCACCCCGGCGCAGACCGGCAAGGCGCACAGCGGGCTTCGGGTCAGCCATTCCCAGACGCTTTTCACCATCTGCTTCGCCCGCCAGAGCAGCCCGCCCTCGCCGCCGGAGTAAAGAAACAGGTTGTCATACAGATAGGTCTTCAGCCAGTCGGTAATCGCGCCGTTCAGGCCAAAGTACATCAGCCACGGCAATGTGGACAGCAGGAAGCCTGCGGCCAGCCCGCCCAGGCAACGGAAGAACCCCTTCGCCCCATTCTGGCGGGCCGCCCACAGGCAGCCAAGCAGCAGGGCCATGCCCGGCGCGCCGCAGAGGGTGAATTTCATCCAGAACACGCAGCCGAAAAGAAAACCGTCCCCAAGCAGCCGCCCGAAAGGAGCTGCTTTGCCGCTTTCCAGCGTGTCCAGCCAGTGCAGCTGCACCAGCAGGATCATGGGCAGAGCCAGCTCTTCCGCGCTGTCTCCCGCCTGAAAGCAGTAGGCGGTATACACGCACAGCGCCGTCAGCGGCACCGAAACGAAGGCCGCCCGTTTGCCCGCCATCGCCCGAACCGTCCGATAGCTTTCCAGCAAAAAGGCCGCCGCAAACAGGATCTCCAGCACCCACACGCCGGTGAAATCCGCCGGGCACGCCAGCGCGCACAGGGCGTGCAGCGCGTAGATCAGCGGGCCCTTGTGGTCGTAAAGATCCCGATACATCACCCGGCTCGCCAGCATTCCTTTTCCGGCTGAAAAATAGATATTCGCGTCCGACCAGTCGTTGATCGGATAGGCCGGGGAGGATTTGGAGCAGAAAAACAGCGCTGCGGCGGCGATGACCAGACACAGCAGCAGAATCCGCACCCGTTCCCGGGCAGAAAGCTTCGTCAATGCAGACGCCTCCTTTTTGGCATCATGAGCGCCCTTCCAATGCAGCACAATCGTAGCACAATCCATCAATGGGGGCAAGCATTTTTCCCGGCCCCGGCGCATACCCTGTGGCGAACGAGGGGAGGAATGACCATGCGCCGTGGCGCGGTGCTCAGCGCGCTGCTATTGACCGCGCTGCTGCTCTATATATGGCCCGGACTATTGCAGGGCCTCTGGACGGAGGAAGACAACCGGATGGCCGACGAGCTGCGCCCGGCCCAGCGGCGCACTCTGACCCTGTGGTGGATTCCCGGAGAGATGGGGGATCAGCGCTGCATCAGCCGTCTGTGCACCCGTCTGGAAAAGGAAACGCCCGGCCTGCGCGTCTTTCTGCGCCGGGCCGACGCGGAGGAGCTGACGGCTCCCGACGTAGTTTTGCCGGATGCAGTGCTGCTTGGCACGGGGGACATCGTGAATCCCGAGCAGCTTTTTTGGCCGCTTACCCTTTCGGAGAACGGCGAGAAGCTTTCCTCCGGCAGCAGTGGCGGCGAAACCTACGCCCTGCCCCTCTGGTATGAGGAAAAGGTGCTGAGCGTTCCGACTGAATGGCTGGCGAAAAGCGGCGCTCCGTCCGCCACCGCCGCGCCCCGCTCTCTGCTGGGGCAGGCTGCTGCCACCCCCGAGCCGCAACAGGACGAGGCGCCGTCGATCCCGTGGCGGCGGCTATTGGAAAAGGACGCGCTGTGGGTCAGTCCTGGCACGGCAGGGCCGCAGCTGCTGTTCACTGCGTCCGACTCCCTGCGGGCGGCGTTGGCTTCAGCGGCGCTTTCTTCGGCGGAAAAGCCTGCCGCAGGCACGGCGCGGGTCTGGTCCCGGCGGGAGCATCTGGCCGCCGCTCAGAAGGAAGCGCTGACAGCCTTTCCCCTTCGGCCCGCCGTCAGCGACCGGGCGCGCTATGCCGCCCTCTGCCGGAATACGGAGGAAACGCGGGCACTGCTTGTCTTTCTGGGTTCGGACGCCTGCCGGGAGGAAGCGGAGGCCGCCGGTCTGATACCGGCCGAAAACGCTGATTCCCTGCCCAATGCGTTCGCCCACACCCGGGAAGAGCTGAACGCCCTCTGCGCGGACGGCCTGCGCCGGGGGCTTGACCCGGTGGAAATTTTGCTCAGGCTGCGCTGATTCGGCCCGCAAAGGGCTTTCCGTGCATAGTTCCCCCGAAATTTTCCATACTAAGGGCATGAATGAAACTTCGGAGGCGATACCATGACTCAGTTGACCACGCATCATCCCCGCAGCGGCTGGAAGGAAGAGGAATCCCGGCTTTTATTCGACGCCGTCCGCGCCGCCGCAGAGGACGGGCGTTCCCTTCGGGAGGTATTCCAGGAGGTAGGCGGGCAGCTTCAGCGCAAGCCCAACTCCATCCGCAACTATTACTACGCCCGCATCCGGGAAACGCCGGAGCTTTCGACCCGGCCCGCGCCCTTTCGCGCCTTCACGCCAGAGGAGCTGCACACCCTGCTTCGGGAGGTGCTCATGGGCCGGGGGCAGGGCGAAAGCGTCCGCGCCTGCGTCACCCGTCTTTCCGGCGGCGACCGTTCCCAGATGCTGCGGATGCAGAACAAGTACCGTTCCATCCTGAAAAACCGACCGGAGCTTCTGATGGAAACGGCGGCAGAGCTGCGGCAGGAAGGGCTGCCCTGCCCGGAAAAGGTGGTGGTTTTCCGCCGCTATGGTCAGCCCGTACCGGAAACCGGCGAGCTGGGCGCTTTGAACCGCCATCAGGAGAACCCGGAGGTAAAGCGCATGCTGGGCGCGTTGAACCGGCTGTTGGAGCAGCAGGAAGCCGTCGTCCCGGCGGCCGTTCCTTCCCCGGAGGAAGCCCGGCTTCATGCCAAATGGCTGGAGGCCCGGCAGGAGGCCGACCGGCTGAAGGTGGAGGTCGATCTGCTCAAAATGGCTTTGGAGGATGAACGCAGCGCCCACGCCGCCCCTGCGGAGGAAAGCCCCGCCCGCCTTTGACCGCACGGGGGAGCATGCATTCTATATGGAAAAATCGCCTTTGATGTGCTACAATAGCACCATCAAAGGCGATTTTTCTTCACGGAGGATGACTCATGGACGAACGCACGATTCGCGAAAAGCTGTCCAGCATCAAGTGCTTTATGCTGGACATGGACGGAACCTTCTATCTGGGCGCCAATCTTCTGGACGGCTCGCTGGATTTTCTGGAAATGCTGCGGGAAACCGGCCGAACCAATCTCTTTCTGACCAACAATTCCAGCAAGTCCGCCGACGTATACCGGCAGAAGCTGGCCCGCATGGGCGTGGCGGAGCGCTATCGCAACGTGCTGACCTCCGGTCAGGCGGCGGGCAGCTGGTGCCTGCGGGAAATGCCCGGCAAGAAGGCTTTTCTTCTGGGCAACGACATGCTTCGGGCCGAGCTGGAGCAGATGGGCGTCGCCATTGACAACGATCGCCCGGACTATGTGCTCATCGCCTACGACACCACGCTGGACTACGCCAAAATGACCGCCGTGTGCGACTTTGTCCGGGCGGGTCTGCCGTACATCGCCACCCATCCCGATTTCAACTGTCCCACGGAGACCGGCTTTGCCCCGGACATCGGCGCGATCATCGCCTTTATCGAAGCCAGCACGGGCCGCCGCCCCGATCTGATCATCGGCAAGCCCTACGGCGGCATCGTGGAGGAGGCCCTGAAAGCCACCGGCCTACAGAAGGACGAGCTGGCCATGGTAGGCGACCGTCTATACACCGACATCGCCACCGGCCGCAACTTCGGCATCCTGAGCATTCTGGTGCTCACCGGCGAAGCCACCCTACAGGACGTAGAAGCCAGCGACGTCAAGCCCGACCTGATCTTCGACCGCCTCTCCTCCATGAACCCCTACCTCAGGGGCAGTGCCCCTGACCCCGGACCGCGCCCATAGGGCGCGGGGCAGCTCGTGGGAAAGCAAGCTGGCCGTGAAGCTACCGCCGCTCGGCGGAAGGCCTCGCGGCTCGCGGGTCTGGTGCGGCTCCCTGTTTGGTGGCCGATTCAGACCGCCATTCGGCGACAGGCCTCATGGCTCGCGCCCCCAAACCCGCTGGCCGCCAACCTACCGAAATCGGCCAAGCATCAGGAATCCATCCCGACCCGCAAGGGGCAAGACTGCACCACACCCACTGTGACGGAAGCAGAATCCCTGCAAGGGTTGCGTATGCCCGCCGCCAACTGCTGGGAAGTAAAAGGCTTTGTTCTTTGCGCGGCAGAGCAGCCAAGCCACAGAAATCATTTCCCCCGCAAGGGGTAAGCCTGCCCGCCACCAACTGCGGGGGAGAAGAGCGGCGATAGGCAGCGGAGGGAAAAAGGCCCGCCCATTTTGACGGCGGAAAAAGGCGAGCTCCGAGCGCGCACGATTGCATGCGTAATCTGGCCAACTCCGCTGCGCGCGACATAGCGAGCCCCGCCGCCAAAATGGGCAATAGAAGCCTTTTTCCCGGCGGGTGAGCGAAGCGAACCGAGGACGAGGACAGCCCCGAA
>SFGO01000009.1 GCA_004556545.1 Clostridiales bacterium | reverse complement strand
TTGCCATCCACAAGTGGCAACCTTTCTTCCGCTCCCTGCTTTTCTCATGCTTGAAGCCCCACTGCTATATTGCAATGGGACTTCTTTGACACTCTGAGGGCTGCGGCGATGCCGCAGCCCTTCAAGCAGCTTATTTATCGTCCAGAGCCGCAACGCCGGGAAGGGTCTTGCCCTCCAGGAACTCCAGGCTGGCGCCGCCGCCGGTGGACACGTGGGTCACCTTATCGGCAAAGCCCATCTGTTCCACAGCCGCCGCGCTGTCGCCGCCGCCGACGATGGTCACGCCCTTGCACTCGCTCATGGCCTTGGCAATGCAGCGGGTGCCCTCGGCGAAGTTTTCAAACTCGAATACGCCCATGGGGCCGTTCCAGACGACGGTACCGGCGTTTTCCACCTCGTAGCTGAACAGCACACGGGTGTCGGGGCCGATATCCATGCCTTCGAAGCCGTCGGGGATCTCCTTGCTGTGCACGGTGATGCACATCGCGTCGTTGGAGAAGCTGTCGGCAGCCAGGTTATCCACGGGCAGCATCAGCTTGACGCCCTTTTCCTTGGCCTTTTCCATCATGCCCTTGACCAGATCGATCTTGTCTTCGGCCACGATGCTGTTGCCGATGCGGCCGCCCAGCGCCTTCTGGAAGGTGTAGCTCATGCCGCCGCCGATGATCAGGGTATCCACCTTATCCAGCAGGTTGTTGATAACGCCGATCTTGTCGGCCACCTTCGCGCCGCCCAGGACTGCCACAAAGGGACGGGCCGGATCTTCCAGCGCCTTGCCCATGATGCTCAGTTCCTTGCCGATCAGATAACCGGCCACAGCGGGATGCAGCAGATGCGCCACGCCCTCGGTGGAGGCATGCGCGCGGTGAGCGGTGCCGAAAGCGTCGTTCACGTACACTTCCGCCAGAGAAGCCAGTTTCTTGGCGAATTCGGGATCGTTCTTTTCCTCTTCCTTATGGAAGCGGACGTTCTCCAGCAGCATCACTTCGCCGTCCTTCAGTTCGGAGGCCAGCTTGTGGGCGGATTCGCCGATCACGTCGTCCGCCATCTTCACTTTCTGACCCAGCAGCTGGCTCAGGCGCTCGGCGACAGGGCGCAGAGAATACTTCATGTTGAACTCTCCCTTGGGACGGCCCAGGTGAGAGCAGAGAATAACCTTCGCACCATTCTTGATCAGATACTGAATGGTGGGAAGCGCGCCGCGGAGGCGGTTCTCATCGGTGATCATTTTGTTTTCGTCCATGGGCACGTTGAAATCACAACGCACCAGTACCTTTTTTCCGTTGACCTGAATGTCTTCAATGGTCTTCTTCGCCATAACCAACACTCCTTAGCAGTTGAAAATTTCTATTGCAAAGCCGTTTTACAGGCGTGCAAACATAAGAAAGTCAGGGTTCGGGCAGCGTGAGGATCTTTTTGGCGGCGCCCTCGTCCGTTACCAGAAGTCCATGGGGTTTCGCGCGCATGGCCGCGTCGATGGCCTCGGCCTTGCCGGAGCCTGCCGCCACGGCAATCCACGCGCAGCCGGGTTTCAGCTTGCCCAGATCGTGCGCCACGGTGGACGCGGAGCATACCATTTTGCCCTTCCGGTCGAAATAGCAGCCGTAGGCCTCCGATACCGCGCCCCGCTTGAGCACCTCCGCCTCCACAGCGGGGGGAAGCTGCCGCTTACGGGCCATTTCGTCCGCCCGGCCGATGCCGTGCAGCACCACGTCGGCCCGTTCCAGCAAAGCCAGCGTTTCGTCGATCTCCTTGAGCTTGCGCATTTCGTTCAGCGCCTGTTCGTCCAGAAGGTCGGGCAGGTGCATCATCCGATGATGTCCGCCCAGCCGCCGGGCGATCTCACAGGCGATGGTATTGGCCTGCGTTTCCAGCGAGCGGCCGATACCGCCCCGGGCAGGAACCACCATCACGTTCATGGGCGTACCGCCGGGCAAGGTCGCCGCCACCTGACCGATGGTCGTGCCGCCGGTCACAGCCAGCGTAAAGCCGCTTTGCAGGAAGCTTCTCAGCCGCGTCGCGGCGGAGCGCCCCACCTCGTGAAGCACATGCTCATCCTCGTCCGTATCTCCCGGAACCACGCAGACCTTCGCGCCGTTCCAGCGGGCGGACAGCGCCGTCTCCAGCTTCGTCAGTCCCCGCAGTTCCCGGCTGAACAGACGCGCCATGGGGAGAATATCGCTGGCCGCCTGCGTCAGGCTCATTCCGGCAGCGTCCAGGCTAACCAGACCATGCTCCTTGAGCAGCGTCGCCACCGTGCGGACTTCCCGCTCCGGCAGGTTCAGCCTTGCCGCCAGCTGACGGCGGCCCACGGGCTGCAGCGCGCCGATGCGTTCCAGCACCAACGCCCGGCGCTCGATCTCCTGCGCCAGATCCGGGGCGAGCCGTTCGATCAGGGTAAAGTAGTTATCCTGCATCGTCCCCCCGTCACCTTCTCTTGAGCATCTGCTTGGGACATTTTTTGTCCCGCATGACAAAATTTATCCCAGTGGCATTATACAGGAAATACGCTGGAATCGCAAGGGATTTTGACAATTCTTTCCCATTTCCGTCATTTTGCCCAAAAGCCCTGCTCCCCGCATGTTTTCAAAAAAACGGACATAGCCTGTACCATTCCCTGATTGACAGGAGGAGTACGTCCATGGCCGTCCGTCTGTGGATCCTTGGTTTTTTTGTTGTGACTCTGGCCGCCCTGTGGTTCTGGAGCCTCCGCTCCACGCCGCGCAAAGGGCTGCTTCGCTGGGTGGAGCGGCTGTTCCTCGGAATCATTCTATGCTTCCTGATGAGCCGAATCTGCCTGCCGCTGGGAATTTCCGTTCCCACCGGCCCGGCGGCTTCGGCGCTGACAGGCGTCCTGGGGCTGCCCGGCACGCTGCTGGCCTGCTTTCTGGGCGGCGGCTTCTGACGGAGGCGCTTACAGCTCGAAAACCTCTTCGTTGTCCAGCGCCGCCTGAATCAGGGCTTCGCTGTCCAGCTTGCTCTCGCCGTCCAGAATGATCTCCATCTTGGGCTTTGTAGCGGGATGCCGGGGCGTAAAGACGGTGCAGCAGTCCTCAAAGGGCAGAGAGGAGGTCTCCATGGTGCCGATCTTCTCGGCAATATCGATGATCTCCTGCTTGTCAAAGCCGATCAAAGGCCGGAACACGGGCATATCCACCACTTCGTCGGTGCAGCAGAGGGCGTACATGGTCTGGCTGGCCACCTGACCGATGCTCTCGCCGGTAATCAAGCCCTGCGCATGCTCCTTTTTGGCGATGGCTTCCGCGATGCGCATCATGTAGCGGCGCATGATGATGGTGGTGTAGTCCTCGTGGCATTTTTCGTGAATCTGCATCTGAATGTCCGTAAAGGGCACCACATGCACCCGAATGCCGCACAGGCTCTCGGACAGGATCCGCGCCAGATCCAGCACCTTTTCCTTGGCGCGCTCGCTGGTGTAGGGGTAAGAATAGAAATGAACCGCGCTGACGGTCACGCCACGCTTGGCGATCATCCAGCCCGCCACCGGGCTGTCGATGCCGCCGGAAAGAAGCAGCGTGGCCCGGCCGCTGGTGCCCACAGGCATGCCGCCCACCGCCATGATGGGGTGCGTATACAGATAGGCGTTGTCGCGGATCTCCACCGACAGCGTCACGTCGGGATTCTTCACATCCACCTTCAGGTCGGGACGGCGCTGCAGAATATAGCCGCCCATTTCCATGTTGATGGTCATGGAATCCATGGGATAGCGCTTGTCGCTGCGGCGGGCGTTGACCTTGAAGGTGCCGTGATGGTTTTCCAGCATCTTCAGGCCCTCGGCGCAGACCGCTTCGAAATCGTTCTTATCCACTTCCACGGCCCGGCACACGCTGTGTACGCCGAATACCTTCGTCACCCGGCGGATGGCCTCGTCCATGTCCGTCATGTCGCTGACGTAGACCCGGCTGTCGTTGAGCCAGACATGGCCCTGAACGTCCTTCACCGCGTTCCGGACGCGCTCCACCAGCATCCGCATGAAATAGGGGCGGTTCTGGCCTTTCAGATGAATTTCGCCGAAGCGAACCTGCAATAACTCCCGCACGTTGTTTTTCTCCTTCCGCTCTTCCCCTGTGTCGATTTACCTGCGCGCGAACCGGCGCAGCAGTTCCACATGCTCTTTGATCTTTTCCGCCGTGAAGCGCATTTCCTCTTCCGTATTTTCCGGGCAAAGGCTGATGCGGATGGCCCCGTCCATCACGGCGTTCGGGGTCTTCATGGCAGTCAGCACTGCCGAATGCTTGCCCTTTTTGGAGGAGCAGGCCGACCCGGTGCCCACGTAAATGCCGTCGCCCTCCAGCGCGTGCAGAAGCGTCTCCGCCCGCACCGGCGGGAAGGCCACGCTCAGCACATGGCCCGCGCTGCGCTCATCCTCCGCCGGAAAGCCCAGCACCGTTGTCTCCGACAGCTTTTCCCGAAGCAGATCGACCAGCAGCTGCTTCAGCCGCAGCATATGCTCGTAGCCGTCCGCCGGATAGGCTTCCACCGCTGCCCGCAGTCCCGCGATGCCGCAGGTGTTCTCCGTACCGCTGCGCAGATCCTCCTGCTGTCCGCCGCCCACGATTTGGGGCCGGAAACGGAAGCCGTCCTGCCAGACCAGCGCGCCCACGCCCTTGGGGCCGTGAATTTTGTGCCCGCTCAGGGCATAGGACTGCACACCCAGCTTTTTCAGGGAGAAGGGCAGGCGCATAAAGCCCTGCACGCCGTCCACATGAAGGACGGCCTTCGGGGCCAGCCGGTCGCGCAGCGCGGCGATTTCCGCAATGGGCATGATAACGCCCGTCTCGTTGCATACCTGCATCACGCAGATCATGGCCGTGTTTTCCGAAAGAATGCCTTCCAGCGCTTCCAGATCCACCGAACCCTCCCGGGTCAGCGGAATTTCCACAGCCTTGCAGCCGAAGCGGGCCTCCGCCTCCCGGCAGGCATTCTTCACTGCCGCATGCTCGGCGGCGGTGTAGAGCACCTCGCCCTTGCCCCGCAGGGTTTGCAGATGGCCCAGAATGGCCAGATTGTCGCTTTCCGTACCGCCGGAGGTAAAGATCACGTTCTTCGCCGGAACGCCCAGCCGGTCCGCCAGCGCCTTCCGGGCGAAGGTCAGTTCCTTTTCCGCCTGCATGGCGGGGCCGTACAGGGCGGACGGGTTGAAGTAGACCTCTTCCATGGAATGGGCCATGGCGTCCCGCACCGCCCGGCTGGGCCGGGTGGTGGCGCTGTTATCCAGATAAACCATGTCGTTCGCGCCTCTTTTTCAGCGGATTACGCCCGGTAGGCCATAGGCGGCAGATACTTGCGGATCATGCCCACCAGCTCTTCGGAAGGCTCCAGCACGATGACCGTGCGGTTATTTTCCTTCTGATAATAGAAGTAATACAGCTTGGCCGCCCGGTTCAGGAACCAGTTTTTCCGATTGATGCCGGGCATGTTGATCAGCTTGCGGAACTCGTTGGAATCCACTGGGCCGAAGGCTTCCACATTCTTGACCCGCATGGTGCCCAGCGCCTTGCGCTTCTGATTGTTGAACACCTGCGCGAAGTCCAGATCGCCGTTGGTGAAGGTGTATTCGAATTCCGTCTTCAGCCGGTCCTTGAACAGGAACAGCAGCACCGCGCCGCCGACGAGAATCACGGTTTCGATCAGCGCCGGTACGCTGAACTGATACAGCAGCGACTGCAGCATGAGCAGTCCCAGCAGGCCGAAGATCACCAGCATGATCCACGCCAGAACGTAGAGAACGTCATCAAAGGTACGATTGTGCTTCACCACGACTTCTTCCATAAAGTGATCCATAGTATTCCCTCCTGTGCAATGCCTTTCAGGCAAACATAATCAGCAAGTAAATCACGGCGACCGCCAGCCCGGTCAGTGCGCCTCCGGCCACCTCCAGCGGCGTATGGCCTACCAGTTCCTTCAGTTCCTCGTCGGAGATCTTTTTCCCGTTCAGCAGCATGTCTTTCAAAATCTGATTGATGACGGTGGCCTGCGTGCCGGTCTCCCGGCGGACGCCCGCCGCGTCGTACATGACGATCATGGCCACCACCACGCTCAGGGCAAACAGGCCGCTGTCAAAGCCATACAGGCCGCCGATCATGACCGCCGTGCCCGTCACCATAGCCGAATGGGAGCTGGGCATGCCGCCCGACCCGTGAAAGCGGGAGAAATCCCACACATGCTCCACGTGATGATAAATGGGAATCTTCAATGCCTGCGCCACAAACCAGCTGATCAGCGCGGCAAACAGCACATGATTGGCTCCCAATCCCAATATCGAATGCAAAGGCTTTCCTCCTTCCGCCTGTCAGACGCTGCGGGTCAAAGTCTGACGGGCCAGTTCCGTCAGGAAGGTGCCCCGGACTCTGAAGGGTTCCATGGCGGCGGCAGCGTCCTCGACGGCCTGTTTCGCGTTCTGATGAGCCTGTTCCGCCCCGGCCACCGCAGGCCAGGTCATCTTGCCCCGCTGCGCGTCCATGCCCACATCCTTGCCAAGCAGCTTCACGTCTCCTTCCAGATCCAGCAGATCGTCCTCGATCTGGAACGCCAGTCCCAGCCCCCGGCCATACCGGCGGCCCAGCTCCAGCTGCGCCTCATCCGCCCCGGCCAGCATCAGCCCGGCGGTCAGCGGCGCGGTCAGCAGGTCAGCCGTCTTGTGCAGGTGGATGTAGCGGACAATGTCCTTCCGGGGTGTCTGCCCCTCCATCGTCACATCCAGCACCTGACCGGCCACCATGCCCCGAACGCCCGCGCGCTCCGCCATTTCCCGAATAGCGGGCAGCGCCCGTTCCGGCGCTTTCTGCGTCAGCGGCGCTGCCAGCATGGTCTCATAGGCCATGTTCAGCAGTCCGTCCCCGGCCAGAATGGCCATGGCTTCGCCATACACCCGGTGATTGGTGGGCTTTCCCCGGCGCAGCGCATCATCGTCCATGGCGGGCAGATCGTCGTGGATCAGCGAATAGGTGTGAATCATTTCCAGTGCGCAGGCGAAGGGCACCGCCTCCTGCCAGTCGTCCCGCAGCAGATGATACGCGGCCAGCAGCAGCACCGGACGGATCCGTTTGCCCGGCAGCAGCAGGCTGTAGCGCATGGCGCTGCGCAAAGGCTGAGGCACTGCACCCTCGGCGGGGGCTTCCGGCTCCGGTTCCGTCACCGGCTGGCCGGGATCGGGCAGCAGCAGGCCGCAGGTTTCCAGCGCCTTCTGTACCGCATCAAAGTAGGCGTTCATGCTCGGCTGCTCCCTTCCAGCTCGCTCATGCTGATCTGACCCTCCATGGGCTGCTCGGCTGCTTCCTCAGCCGCGCCCACGCGAATTTCCTTCAGCGTGGCCTGCATCCCTTCCAGTCTTTTTTTCAGTTCGGCGGTCAGGGCCACGCCCTGCTCGTAGAGCTTCATCAGTTCTTCCAGCGGAAGCTGGGATTGCTCCATCTGATCCGCCATCGTTTCCAGCTTTTGCAGCTCTTCCTCAAAAGAAGGCGCTTTTTTTACGGTTCTTGCGGGCATGCCGTTCCCGTCCTTTCCATGGATTCAACGCTCGTTTCCACTGCTTCCACCCGGGTCAGCAGACTGCCGTCCTGCAGCATCAGCCGCACGGGATCGCCTGCCGCCGCATTGGCGGCGCTTTTCAGCAGCCTACCGTCCTTCAGCGCTACGGCATATCCCCGGCGCAGGGTCTCCTGTGGCCCGGAGGAACGAAGACGAGCCTCCGCGTGGCGCAGCCGCGCTTCCGTCTGCTGCATCCGCTGGGAAACGGCGCTTTCCAGCCTTTGCCGGACGTTTTCCAGCCGAAGGCCGTAGCGGCTTAGAAGCTGTTCCGGCTCCCGGGCTTTCAGCCGGGTCTCCGCCTGCTTCAGCCGGGTTTCCGCGTCGCTGAAGGCCAGCGTCAGGCACCGCTCCATTCGTTCCGCCTGCTGGTCGATCTCGTCCAGCAGCGCTTCCCGGGGCTGCGCGCACAATTCCGCCGCTGCCGACGGGGTGGGTGCCCGCATATCCGCGGCGAAATCTGCGATGGTGAAGTCCGTTTCGTGGCCGACGGCGCTGACCACCGGGGTTTGACACGCGGCAATCGCCCGGGCCACGATCTCTTCATTGAAGGGCCACAGGTCCTCCATGCTGCCGCCGCCCCGGCCAACGATCAGCACCTCGGCCTCCGGCATCCGATCCAGACGGCGGATAGCCGCAGCGATCTCCTTTGCCGCGCCCTCGCCCTGCACCTTCACCGGGCAGAGATACAGGGGCATGGCCGGGTTCCTGCGCCAGGTAACGGTGCAGATATCATGCACCACCGCGCCTGTGGAGCTGGTGACGATGCCGATTCCCCGCGGCAGCAGCGGCAGGGGCTTTTTCAGCGACGGGTCGAACAGGCCCTCGGCCAGCAGCTTCTGCTTCAGCCGCTCGAACCGCAGATACAATTCGCCCAGCCCTTCCTGCTCCATCCGTTCGCCGTAAAACTGGTAAGAGCCGGTCTTGACATACAGGCTGACGCTGCCCGTCAGCCGCACGCTCATGCCGTTTTCCGGCTGAAAGCGCACGGTCTGCGCCGCCTGACGGAACATGACGCAGCTGATGGCCGCTTCTTCATCCTTCAGGGTGAAATACCAGTGGCCTGACACGTGCCGCTTGAAATTGCTGATTTCGCCCGTGATGCAGATATTTTTCAGCATCACGTCCGACGCAAGCGTCCGGCGAACGTATTCATTCAGCTGAGCAACGCTCAGGGTCATCCGTTCGTTGGTCATAGAGCCGCCTTTTCCGCTGCGGACACCGTATTTTCCATCAGCATGGCAATGGTCATTTTGCCTACGCCGCCGGGTACGGGCGAAATCCATCCGGCCTTTTCCTTCACGGTTTCAAAATCCACGTCGCCGCAAAGCTTCCCGTCCACCCGGTTGATGCCCACATCCAGCACAGCCGCGCCTTCCTTGACCATATCGGCGGTCACGAACCGGGGCTTGCCCACCGCCGCCACCAGAATATCTGCCCGGCGGGTATATTCCGCCAGATTCTCCGTGCGGCTGTGGCAGATGGTAACGGTGGCGTTTTCCTGAAGCAGCAGCAGGGCCATGGGCTTGCCTACGATATTGCTGCGGCCAATGACCACCGCGTTTTTGCCGGCAATGGGCACCCCTGCCGCCTTGAGCATATGCAGCGCGCCTTTGGGCGTACAGGCGACCACGCAGTCCTCGCCACGGGCCAGACGGCCCATGTTCACCGCATGAAAGCCGTCCACATCCTTTTCCGGGCGGATCAGCGCCAGCGCCCGATGCTCGTCCAGATGAGCGGGCAAGGGAAGCTGCACCAGAATGCCGTGAATGGCTTCGTCCTCGTTTGCCCGTTCGATGGCGGCTTCCAGCTCCGCCTGCGTGGTTTCCGCCCCCATCCGAAGGGTCTGGGAGTGGATCCCCAGCCGGGCGCAGGCCTTTTCCTTGTTGGCTACATAGGTCTGGCTGGCAGGATCGTTTCCCACCAGAATCACGCACAGGCCGGGCACGACGTTTTTCTCCCGAAGCGCGTCCACCCGCTGTTTCAGTTCTTTTTCTACCTCCAGCGCCATTGCCGCGCCGTCCAGAATTTTAGCCGTCATTGCCCGTCCCTCCCTGTCTGCAAATCATAAGCCCGTTTCAGGCGTTCTTCTCTTTCCACTGCCGGTACTGTTCCAGCCCCAGCTCCGCCACTCCGGCGGCATTATCCGCGCTGTAGCGGGGATCGCCGAAGAAGACCTCCACCGGGCAGCGGAGTTTGGCCAGCCGCTGCCGCAGCAGTTCGCGCAGCAGCTTGGAGGAAGCCACGCCGCCTACCACCAGCGCCTGCCGCACCTGATACCGCTTGCAGCCCGCCGCCAGCATCCGACCGACCGTCCTGGCCAGCAGATCGAAGGTTTCGGCGGCGATCCTCTCCGGCGAGCAGGCCTGCTTTTCCCACAGCTGCGCCGCTTTGGTCTCCGCGCCGGAAAGGTGGCAATAGCATGCGTCCTTTTCCAGCGACGCGGGCAGCAGGGCTTCCGTCGGTTCCGTACAGGACATGGCCAACTTTTCCAGCTCCGGCCCTGCCGGGAAACGCAGGCCCAGTCGAACGCCCACCCGGTCGACCATCTGACCGGCGTGCAGATCCATCGATCCGCCCACCAGCCGCAGCTTTCCCTTTTCGCACAGCAGCAGCTCCGTGGTGCCGCCGCTCAGGTGCAGCGCCAGAAAACGCTCGTCCAGCGGCGGAAGGCCGATGCGGCCTGCGGCGATGTGGCCCTGCTGATGGGATGTTTCAAAAAACGGGACCCGTAGCGTCGCGGCGATTCCCCGGCCATAGCCGCAGCCGGTCTGAAACACGGGCATGTAGCTGTCCGCTTCATCCCGGGGCTTGGAGGAGGCGCACACGGCGCAGAACCGCGCCTCCGGCGGCAATTCCGCCATCAGGCTTTCCACCACCTGCGGCAGCTGCCTTACATGCGCAAAAACGGCCTCGCTTTGGCGAAGGCCGCGCTGTCCTGCCTCCACGGGGAGCAGCAGGCGGGAAAAGGCGATCACCTTTCCCTGCGCGTCCACCGCGGCGGCGGAAGTGGTATAACAGCTGGTATCCAGACCCAACACTGCGTCCATGGAGCTCAGCCTTCCTGCTTGTCGCGTTCCATCGCGCCCAGTACGCCGTTGATGTAGCGGCTGCTGCGGGGCTCGCTGTAGCGGGAGGCCAGCTCCACCGCCTCGCTGATGGCCACGTTGTCGGGCACGTCGCTGCGGTGGAACATCTCATAGGCCGCCAGCCGAAGGATGCTCAGATCCACGTGAGGCACCCGGCCCATGGTCCACTCGCCGGTGGAATGGCTGGCGATCTTGTCATCCAGCTCCTGCTGGTGATCCTGAACGCCCTGAAGCACATCGTCGATGTACTCCCGATCCTCCCGGGTCGGGTTCACGCGCTGAGGCTTTTCCCCCTCTTCGGACAGCTGCTCATATACCATATCCAGAGATTCCTGATCCGCCTCGCCGCCTGACAGGCGTTCGTACAGAAGCTGCATGGCAGCCCGCCTGGCCATTGAACGCGCCATTGAATTCAACACTCCATTTCTTTTGTCACAGTTTCACAGAAAAGGGCGCGAGCAAACGCGCCCGTCCGCGGATTTACTCGCCCTTTTTGGGGACGAACCGATCCACGATCTTTTTGACCAGCTCCGCCTTGTGGTCGCACGCGCCGATGAAATACCCGACGGCAAACATCGCCGCGATGAAAATCATATTCCAGAACCCAAGCAGGATCCAGCACAGGGCCGCCAGCGCGCCGATCACGCCGCACAGAAGGCCGCATTTTTTCGTGCCTACCGCAAATCCCTTGTTCTCGTCCATGACTGCCGCTCCTTATTCCTCGCTGGCCGAAAGGGTCTCTTCCGGCTGATTTTCGGTCTCTTCTTCTTTTTCCTGCGTTTCTTCCCAGCGGGCGTCTTCTTCGGTTTCTTCCGCCGTGACCGCAGGGGCTTCCTCTTCGGCGTTGGCTTCCGGCTCCGGCTCGTTCACCGCAGCATCCTTCGGCTCCTCGGCCGTTTCAACGGGCGCCTCCGTCTTCACCGGCTGCACCGCCGTCTGCGGCTCCAGCACCAATTCCTGACCGTGATGGACTTTGCCGTTGGGAATGCCGGTTTCCACCAGCACCTTCACTTCATACACCTCCACGCCGCTGCAGGACATGATGTACTGCTTCACCTGCTTCTGCAGGGCATTCACCGTCAGGGGAATATTCACCCCGGCGGCCAGCATGATGCGGATCTCCACCACAATGCCGCTCTTCACCCGGCTGATGCGGGTGGACTTGACGGTCAGCTCCTTATGCTGATCGACGCAGCGGCGCACCATGGTTTCCAGCGCGTTCATGGAAATGCTCATATCGCCCAGCTCGGTGTGTTGCATGATGAAGCCGCGCTCCCGGCGGCTGGGGAAGGGAATGCTGATATCATGCAGACCCAGCGCCGCGACTGCCGCGCCACCCAGCATCAGCAGGATCTTCTGCCATACGGCCAGACCGCCCAGCAGCTGGGAAAGCTCCGCGCCGCCCAGAGACAGGCTGATGTTGAACAGCGACAGGAAGCTGATCAGGAACAGCAGAACGCCCGCCGCAAAAATCAGAAGGCCGCTCAGCGCGATCAGCACCCGGTTCCAAAACTTATTTCTCATGGAAAGACCTCCTCTCCCATATCATGGGGTCAGATTCATCAGAACGGCAAAAAGCAATGCCGGCGGTCGGAACCTTTCCGGTATTGCTTCGCTATGGCATTGTCTCAGGCTTCCTCTTCCGGAGAGCTGCCGTCATCCCGCACATCGATGGGTTCGGGATCGGGCGTATTGTGGCTTTCCGCCGGAGTAGGCTCGCCTTCGAATTCCACATGTCCCGCAGGCTTCTGCATTTCCGCCACGCCGGAATGAAGCTCGTCCAGTCCCGCCTGCGTGTCCTTATTTTCCTTTTCGAAGCTGACGCCCTGCACATGCACGTCCACGCGCACCACATGCAGGCCGGTCATGGTTTCGATGGCCTTGCGCACGCCTTCCTGCACGTTCTGGGCGGCCGTCTGGATAGGTGTGCCGTATTCGATCATCAGGTAAATATCCACGGAGACTTCTTCCGTGCCCAGTTCCACCTTGATGCCGCGGGTGACGTTCTTGGTGTTGCGGGAGAACACTTCGGAGATCCCGTTGGCGGCGCACATTCCCGCGACGCCCTCCACCTCGTTGGCGGCCACGCCCGCAATGACGGCCACCACTTCGTTGGCATAAGTGATGGTTCCGGTAGAATCCTGATCCTGATCCAGCGTCAGGGGCAAATTATCCTTTTTGGGGGCCATGATTGACACCTCCTGTGGTCTGTTTCCTCACGGGCGCGCCGGAGCGCATACCCAATGGATAGTATACCAGATATTGCAGCGCTTGACAACCCAAAGGCCTGTCTGGCTCAACGCACGGAAAAGCGTTTCCGGCGGCTTTTTCCGCGCCCGCTCCGTTTTTGTGCCCGAGGGGGATCCTTTGTAAAAAAGCGCTGTAACATCCGGCTTATTTTTCCAGATGAGCCTTCAGTGCCTCCGGAGCCGTCTCCAACGGCGCTTCCCACTCGTCGCGGGTCTGCATATCGCGCAGCTTGACCACGCCCTTGGCCACTTCGTCGTCGCCCAGCACGGCCACATACTGCGCGCCCAGCTTGTCGGCATACTTGAACTGCGCCTTCAGGCTGCGGCCCTGATGATCCATATCGGCTCTCAGGCCCGCCCGGCGGAACTGCTCCATCAGCAGGAAGGCGTTCTTCGACAGATTCTGGTTCAGGCAGGCCACAAATACCTGCGGGCGCTCGTCCTCCACGGCCAGCTTCTGGCTGTTCTGCTGATCCAGCAGCATCAGCACCCGCTCGATGCCCATGCCGAAGCCTACCGCCGGAATGGACGGACCGCCGATCTCCTCCACCAGTCCGTCGTACCGGCCGCCGCCGCACACGGTCAGTTCGCCGTTGGGAGTGTCGGTGATGATCTCAAACACGGTCTTGGTATAGTAGTCCAGGCCGCGCACAATGCGGGGATCCACCGTATAGCGGATGCCCGCCGCCTCCAGATAGCCCTTCAGCGCTTCAAAATGCGCCCGGCACTCATCGCAGAGGTGATCCATCATCACGGGCGCATCCTTCAGCTCTTCCTTGCAGGCGGCTTCCTTGCAGTCCAGCGTGCGCATGGGGTTGATGTCCATCCGCTCCTGGCAGGACTTGCACAGCTTGTCCCGCCGGGCGTTCAGATATTCCTTGAAATGCTGCTGATAAGCGGGACGGCAGTTGGGGCAGCCGATGGAATTGATGCGCACGGACAGGTTTTCCAGCCCCAGCCTGCCCAGCAGCTCCACCACCAGCACGATCAGCTCCGCGTCCGCCGAAGGCTGAGACGCTCCGAAGCACTCCATACCGAACTGATGATGCTCCCGAAGCCGCCCGGACTGGGGCGCTTCATAGCGGAAGTGGGGCGCGTTGATATAATACATTTTCATCGGCAGCGCCTGCGCGTACAGGCCGCTTTCCAAAAATGCGCGCACGGTGCCCGCAGTGCTTTCCGGCTTCAGGGTGACGCTGCGGTCGCCCTTATCCTTGAACGTATACATTTCCTTGCGCACCACGTCGCTGCTTTCCCCGGCTGAGCGGGCGAACAGCTCCGTATGCTCCAGAACCGGCGTGCGGATCTCCCGGTATCCGGCCAGCAGGGCCGCCCGGCGGCACTCGTTTTCTACCGCGCGCCAGCGGGCGCTTTCCGCCGGCAGCACGTCCTTCATTCCCTTCGGGATCTTCGTCAACATTCTCCTACACCTCATTCCCATTCCGCGCCATGCGCAGATATAGAAATTATACACATCCCCTTCCCCGCTTGTCAACCCGATATGCGGCGGGAAAACACGCTGTTTCCGGCACTTGCCAATCTCCGGGGGATTATGCTATGATGACACTGTTCTTTCAGATGAAAAGAAGGAGGCGCACGGCGGATGAAAAAACGGCGCAGACGCGGTCTTTCCTTTGGCAGCGTAGTGATGCTGATCGTAACTGCGGCGGTGCTGGCGGGCTTTGGAGCGCTGCTTCCCCGGTTCAGCGGCGGCAGCTTTGATCAGAATGCCGCCCAGCTGGCCGTGGCGCTGGATCAGACCATCGTCAACTTTTCTTCCAATTTAAGCTCCATCGCCGCTCAGACCGAAACGAACCCGCCCGCGCCCTTTTGGGCGACGGCCACGCCTGTTCCCACGGCGACGCCCGCCCCCACGCCGGTACCTAAGGTCAGCTTCCGGCTGTGCGCCACGGGCATGCTGCAATGGAGCGGCTCCATTCAAAAATCCGTGCAGACGGACGAGGGTTATCAATACGCCGACGTGCTGACCCCACTGCTTTCTCAGCTTAACGCGGATGTGACCGTGGCCACCCTGCGGAATTCAATGATCGCCAGCGAAAAAATCTCCGACGGCAACGCGGACGCTTCACTGGCGGCCGCCCTGTTCCAGAGCGGCTTCCGGGCGCTGAATCTGGGCCATCTGAACACGCTGGACTATGGTCTGGACGGCCTGTGGAAGACCCAGAGCGCCCTGACGGATGCGGGTATCCTGCCCTTCGGCGCTTATCCGTCCGCCCAGCGGCGCAGTACGCTGACCCTGACCAATGCCAACGGTGTGAAGCTGGCGCTGCTGAGCTACCAGAGCGGTGTCAGTTCCGAGGGCCGGAAAGCCGTCTCTGCCGACGACCGGGCCTATGCCGTGGGCGAGCTGGAGCTTTCCGTCATGCAGGAAGAAATCACCGCCGCCCGGAAGGCCGGGGCGCAGGTGGTGCTGGTATCCCTGTGCTGGGGCAAGGAGGGTGCTACCAAGCCCACCAACGATCAAAAGGAGATGGCGCAGGCGCTTGCCGACGCAGGCGCGGATATTCTGCTGGGGATCAATTCCAAGGCCGTGCAGACGGTGGAATTCCTCACAGCCGACCGGGGCGACGGCCGGTATCATCCGGTGCTGTGCGCCTACAGTCTGGGCAGCCTTTTGACCTCCGACCGGCAGCAGCGCTCCAATCTGGCCGGCGTACTGCTTCACGCCACTGTGGAGTATGATCCCGCCACGGATACCGTCGCCTTCGACGGGCTGACCTATACGCCCACCTATAACTGGCGCACCAAAGAAAACGGCGCTTACCGCTACCGGGTCTATCCCAGCAATCTGGACGAATACCCGGAGGATGTGAACAAGGATCAGCTGAACATCATGGCCAAGTGCCGGACGCTCATTCAGGGCGTCATGGCCGACAGCGGCTTTACGGAGCAGTGACCGCCGCCGGATCCTATCAATACAGGAGGAATGCTTTATGAAGCTGCTGGCCGTAGGAAACAGCTTTTCTCAGGACGCCTGCACCTTTCTTCACCAGACGGCGCAGGCTCAGGGGCTTGATCTGGAAGTGACCAATCTCTACATCGGCGGCTGTCCGCTGGAGAAGCACTATCAGAACCTTCTTTCCGGTAATGCGGACTATCAGTGCCAGCAGAACGGCCATTTTGACGGACGGATGATCTCCCTGCCGGAAGCCCTTGCCATGGAACCGTGGGACGTGATCGTCACCCAGCAGGCCAGCCCTTTCAGCGGCTGGATGGACAGCTACGAGCCTTTTTTGACAGAGCTTCTGAGCGCCTTCCGCCAAGCCTGCCCGAACGCCCGGCTGTTTCTGCACGAGACTTGGGCCTTTGAGCATGACAGCGATCACAGCGCGTTTTTCCGCTATCACCGCGATCAGGCGGAAATGTACGATCGACTCCGATACTGCTACCGCACCATGGCCCGAGCTCACGGTGTTTCGCTGATCCCCAGCGGAGACGTGATCCAGCGGGTACGCACCAAAGCCCCCTTCCGGGTACAGAGCGGCGGACGCTCCCTGTGCCGGGACGGCTTCCACATGAGCCTGAGCTACGGCCGCTACCTGCTGGCCTGCGTGTGGGTGGGAAAACTGTTTGGCGTGTCCGTCGCCGGAAATCCCTTCGTGCCCGACGGAGACGAATCCGTCGAAGCAGAACTGCTGGCGCTCCTTCGCCGAACGGCGGACGAGGTGCTGGACGAACAGCGGGATTAAAACGGCGATATATTTTAAGACGAACAAAACCCTCAGGCCGTGCTGCGTCTGAGGGTTTTGATGTGTAGTCGTTCACATGGGAACGCTCCCGAACAGAAGAGCGATTTAAGCGGTTCGGAAAGCTGGAATTTATTACTCTAAAATAAATGGGAGCATAATCATAATAATTCCAAACAGGGCAAATGAAATACCACCGATTTTTGTGACTTTTAAGTAGAATTCAGACGGTTCATCTGCCCGATAAGATTTCCATTCTTCTGTCAATTTCCATACTAAGTCTGGCTTCAAAAAGATAAACATACCTAATGCAAAAATTATGATTCCGCCACAAATAGGCCACAACATATTCACCATCTCCTTCATCAAATTCCGATTTTTCCATCTCTACACTCTATCATGGAATCACTTATGTTTCGATAGCATAGAGCGAATCGAACTCAATAGATGGCTCAATGCGCAGCAAATCAGTCCCGCCGGCAATAGCCATTTCGGCTCAGCATCGCTGAATATAGAAACCAAAATCAAAATGATCGCAGCCACAGACAATCCAATGTCGACCAGTTCGAATAAAATATTTTCTTGCTTCATTCCTAAATCTCCTCTCCTAATTCTGGATGAGCAAAGGCAATACCACGCCAATGGGGCGGTGCAGTCACGAGCGTTTTTTGCTGCTGTCCAAGGGCGTGGTGCTGCCCTACATTTCTTTCACGAAAAACATCTCCATTGGCTGCTCATATCCCGGCACATTCATCACAAGACCGCCGCAATCTTGATAGCCACATTTTCTATAAAAATGCTGTGCTTCTTCATCCACCTGCGTAGAGGTCAGAACCATCCCATATCCTTGCGATTTCATATCGTTTTCCCAGTATTCCATAAGCTGCTTTCCATATCCTTGTTTCTGATAATTTCAATCAACATACAGCATGGTGCAAAACGGCGTATTATCCCAAAAAAGGTTATATCTCAGCAATCCTATCGGCTGATGGTCCTCGAATAGAACATATCCTCTTTTGCTGGTGATTTTATGGTAAAATTCCTGTTCTGGCAAATGTCTGTCAAGACGATACCAAAATGCTTTGTCTTGCGGCTGAACATACCTGATTTCTGTCATTTCATTTCCCTCGTAAACTTTCGATTTCCAAATTGGTTCAAACTCGCATCCTCCCACTGCCGGAGAACATACGCGAACAGCCGCCGTCACTCATGCATGACCGCTTTGGCTGTCCGTTTTTCATTCTTTTCCGGTCTGCGGAAGCGTCGGGATCCTCACAGAAAACGTGGTTCCCACCCCAACCTTGCTGCGCACGGTAATCTTGCCGCCATGGGCGGATGCAATGATCCGAGCGATGGACAGACCGAGCCCGTGGCCGCTCTGCTGGGATTTGCGCGCTTCGTCGCAGCGGTAAAAACGGTCGAAAATTTTCCCCAGATCCTTGAGGGCGATGCCCGCACCCGTGTCCTCTACGCTCAGGACGCAGGCGTCTCCGTCGTTCTTCATGCCCAGCGTAATGCTTCCGCCCTCGGGCGTGTACTTGATGGCATTGTCCAACAGGATCCGCATCAGCTGCTTCATCATGCCCTTGTCCCCGTGAACCATGGCGTTGTCGGCGGGGGTCAGGGCAAAGGTATGCTTGGATGAGAGCATCTTTGCCTCGCGGTGAAGCTCGCTCATGATCTCCAGCGGGTCAAAGTCCTCCATTTCCAATAGCAGCGTTTTTTTGTCGTGGCGGGCCAAAAACAGCAGGCGCTCCACCAGCTCCTTCATACTGGCCGTTTCCTGCGCGATGGCGGTGATGCCTTCGTCCAGCACCTCCGGGTCGGTCTTGCCCCAGCGCTGCAGCATGCTTATATAGCCCTGAATAACGGCGATGGGCGTGCGCAGCTCGTGAGAAGCGTCGCTGACAAACTGCTTCTGGCTGTTGTAGCTTAGCTCGATCCGGTCCAGCATGCCGTTGATGACCAGCGCCAGATCCTTCAATTCATTCTTGGTGCCCTCCACGCTGATGCGGTCGCTCAGGTTGTTGGCGCTCAGCGTGGCGGCGGTCTCGGCCATGTCGGTGATGGGCTTGAGCACCTTCTGGTTCAGCCGCTTCCGATGGCGGATGAAATACCCCACCCGCAGAAGGTCGATCGCCAGCAGCGTCCCCAAAAGCACCGACAGAATGCGCAGCGGCTCGCTCAATTCCCAAACGAACACGGTTCCGCCCAAGATGGTGTTTTCATACAGAAGCACCCGGGGCCCCTGACGAATCTCCGAAAAGAACAGGCTGACCCGCTGGGGCCATCCCCGCAGATCGTCCTCCAGCGGCTTTTCCAGCACATACACTGCCGAAAAAGGCTGATCCAACAGCTGCCCAGCGTCATAGGCGTTGGTCTGGGCAGGCTGCTCCGTCAGAATTCGGTCGATGGAGCGATCCAGCGCCGGGGCCTGCGCGGCAAAAAAAGCCACGCTTACAGCCAGCAGCATGGGCAGGGTCGTCCGCAGCAGCTGGCCGCTGGCGTACAGCGCCACCCGCAGCACCAGCGAAAGGCGCAGATTGCTCAAAAGGCCCATCACCGCGCCGTGTACCCGGCGGGACATGCCGTTCAGCACCGCCACCAGCCGTTCGGAGGGCTTTTTCTGCCGCCGCTGCTCCTTCCGTTCCTGACGCGCCTGCTTTTCCGCCTCCTGCTGGGCTTCCAGCTCTTCGATTCGGGTGTGAAGACGCCCCAGCAGGGAATTTTCGGTCTCCACGGTTTGGCCGTCCAGCGTGACGGCGGTCTTCTGCTTACTCCTGCTCATAGCGGAACATATACCCCACGGCACGGATGGTATGGATGGTCTTGATTCCGAAGCGGTCGTCGATCTTCTGGCGCAGGTAGCGGATGTACACGTCCACAATGTTGGTGTCGCCTGTAAATTCGTAGCCCCACACGTTGGTCAGCAGGTCGTCCCGGGTAACGGCGTTGTTTTCGTGCTGCCAAAGATAGTTCAGCAGATCGAATTCCTTCTTGGTCAGGCTGATGGCTTCGTCGCCGTAGCCCGCGCTGTAGCTGGCGGGCTCCATGTGCAGCTTTCCGGCGCTTCTGGCCCCGGTGCTCTGCGCCGTATCCGCCCGGTGCTTTTTCAAAGCGACCCGGATGCGGGCCAGCAGTTCTTCAATGGCGAAGGGCTTGGTCATATAGTCGTCCGCGCCCATGTCCAGCCCCATCACCTTGTCGCTGACGTCGTCCTTGGCGGTAAGCATGATGATGGGCACGTCGCTCTGCTGGCGCAGGCGGCGGCAAACCTCAATGCCGCTCAATTCCGGCAGCATCAGATCCAGGATCATCAGATCCGGCTTCCAATCCAGGCAGAGCTGCAGGCCGGAGCGCCCGTCACAGGCGCTTTTTACCTCGTAGCCCTCGTGTTCCAGCTCCAGCGTGACGAAGCGCGCAATTTTGGCTTCGTCCTCCACAATCAGAATCTTACTCAAGAAAAGCGCCCCTTTCCCCTATGCCTGATTTCAAATCCTTACCGTATTTCCGCCTCGTGATAACCGTCCTGATCCTCCCGCACATCCACCGTAGCGCCGTCGGGGAACTGAACGTTCACCGGCGTGGTGCCGCTGGCGGGCTGACGGTTCCGGGGAGGCTCCTGCTTTACAGACTCCTTTTTTCCCCCGCCATCAGCCTGCTCCGTCTGCTGCTCGGATTCCTGCGTAAAGCGGCTGACCGTCTGCCGGACGTTCTTCCGGGCCGTTTTCAGCATTTCCTCCACGGAATCGGCGGAAGCGCTGCGGTTCAGCCGGAGCTTATACCCCAGCACCAGCGACAGAATCAGCCCGGCCAGCACCAGATAGGGCGCGGCCAGCGCCGCAATGATCATGACCAGCGCATTCAGGTTGACGATGCAGGTATCGCCCTTGGTGATCTTCAAATGCAGCCGCAAAAGGAAATCCATCACGCCATGAAAGCCGCCGCTGACTGCGGGACTGCCGTCCTTTTTCAGCTTCCCGTTCCGTTCCAGATCCACCAGCGACCGGGCCAGACTGCCGTCATGATATTCCAGCAGGTTCACGGCCTCCTCGTAGGTGATGCCGCTTTTTTTCCGTAAAATCTCTATATCTTCGATCGTATACCTCGCCACAGGCTTGTCTCCTTCCATCCTTTTTGACGCATCCAGCATACCACATTCCCAGCCAAAATGCTTGAAGAAATCCTGAAACATTTCTGAGAATCTCATGAGCGCGCATGATATAAAACAGCCCGCCCATTACGGAATGATTCCGCAAGGGACGGGCCTTGTTCATGTGCCTGCTTCTATTCGCTTTCCTCGTGACGTTTCATCGTCAGAGGCCGCTTCCATAACGCAGGCTATCGGGATTCCGGTCACACCGGCATAACCTTTTCTTCCTTGTTCAGCATGGTGCTGTCCACGCCCAGCTGCTTGGCCTGACGGTACTGGAAGAACTTGGGCGCGACCTGGGGGAACAGGGCGTAGCTGAGCACGTCCTCCTCCTGCTGATAGTAGTCGCGGATCTCTTCGCGATACTTTTCCAGCTCCGGAGGAATGTCGTCGGCGGGACGGTGGGTGATGACCTTATCGTTGCCGATGCACTTCCTGCGCACTTCTTCGTTCACCTCAGCGGGCAGGCGGCCGTATTCGCCCCGCAGCAGCGCCTTGGATTCCTTGGGAACCATCTTGTAGCGCTCGCCGCTGATGACGTTCATCACGGCCTGCGTGCCCACGATCTGGCTGGTAGGCGTGACCAGCGGAGGATAGCCGAAGTCCTTGCGGACGCGCGGCACTTCCGCCAGCACCTCGTAGTACTTATCCATGGCGTTGGCCTTTTTCAGCTGGCCGATCAGGTTGGACAGCATGCCGCCGGGCACCTGATAGATCAGCGTATTGGCGTCGGTGGACAGCACGCGGGCAGGATCGCGCCAGCCTTCCTTGGTCAGCTCATCCGCCACGCCGCGGAAGTAACCGGCGATCTCAGTCAGGGCCTTCAGATCCAGACCGGTGTCACGCTCGGTGCCCTGCAGAGTCGCCACGATGGACTCGGTGGTGGGCTGAGATGTGCCGTTGCCCAGCGGGCTCAGGCAGGTATCCACCACGTCCACGCCCGCTTCGATGGCCTTGAGCAGGGTCATCGCGCCGGTGCCGGTGGTATCGTGGGTGTGCAGCACAATCGGGATGTCCACTTCCGCCTTCAGGCGCTTGACCAGGCTGTAGGCATTGTAGGGCAGCAGCAGGTTCGCCATGTCCTTGATGCAGATCAGGTCGGCGCCCATCTTCTGGATGTCGGCGGCCAGCTTGACGAAATAATCCTCGGTATGCACGGGGCTGACGGTGTAGCTCATAGCCACTTCCGCAGTGCCGCCGTATTTCTTGGTGGCCTTCACGGCGGTTTCCATGTTGCGCAGGTCGTTCAGCGCGTCGAAGCAGCGGATGATGTCGATGCCGTTTTCGATGCTCTTCTTGACGAAGAACTCCACCACGTCGTCGGCATAGTGCTTGTAGCCCAGCAGATTCTGGCCGCGCAGCAGCATCTGCAGCTTGGTATTGGGCAGGCCCTTGCGCAGGATGCGCAGGCGCTCCCAGGGATCCTCGTTCAGGAAGCGCAGGCAGCTGTCGAAGGTTGCGCCGCCCCAGCACTCCAGAGAATAGTAGCCGATCTTGTCCAGCTGAGCAAACATGGGCTCCATCTGGGCGGTGGTCATGCGCGTGGCGGCCTGGCTCTGGTGGCCGTCGCGCAGAATGGTATCGGTAATTCCAACCTTAGGCATATTTGTCACCTCTCAAATCACAATCAGCCGAACATGCTCAGCAGCATACCGGCGGCGATAGCGGAACCGATTACGCCGGCCACGTTGGGGCCCATGGCGTGCATCAGCAGGAAGTTGCCGGGATTGGCCTTCTGGCCCTCGATCTGGCTCACGCGGGCCGCCATGGGAACGGCGGACACGCCGGCGGAACCGATCAGCGGGTTGATCTTGCCGCCGGAAAGCTTGTTCATCAGCTTGGCCAGCAGCACGCCGCCTGCGGTACCGAAGCCGAAGGCGACCACGCCGACGACCATGATGCCCAGCGTCTTGAACTGCAGGAAGGTGGAGGCTGTCGCCGTCGCGCCGACCGTAATGCCCAGGAAGATGGTCACGATATTCATCAGAGCGTTCTGCGCCGTATCGCTAAGGCGATCCAGCTGGCCGCTTTCCTTAAACAGGTTGCCCAGCATCAGGCAGCCCACCAGCGGCGCCGCAGAGGGCAGCAGCAGGCTGACGATAATCGTCACGGCGATGGGGAAAATGATCTTTTCCTTCTTGGAAACAGGCCGCAGCTGCTCCATCACGATGGAGCGCTCCTTCTTGGTGGTCAGGGCGCGCATGATGGGGGGCTGAATCACAGGCACCAGCGCCATGTAGCTGTAGGCGGCTACGGCAATGGGGCCCAGCAGGTGCGGGGCCAGCTTGCCGGTCAGATAGATGGCCGTGGGGCCGTCCGCGCCGCCGATGATACCGGTGGAAGCGGCTTCCTGAGGGGTAAAGCCCATGGCGGCATAGCACACAATGAAGGTGATGAAGATACCCAGCTGCGCGGCAGCGCCCAGCAGCAGGCTCTTGGGGTTGGCGATCAGGGGACCGAAGTCAGTCATGCAGCCAACGCCGAGGAAGATCAGGCAGGGATAGATGCCCAGCTTCACGCCCAGATACAGGTAGTCCAGCAGACCGGGGTTAATGACCTGACCGGCGGTGGCCAGCTTCACGCCCAGCAGGCTGTACACCTCTCCGTCCGCCAGATAAGCGCCGGAGGCGTTCATGATGATGCGCACGGAATCATAGGCCACCTGACCGTCCACCACCAGTGCGCCGGAGGCGTTGAAGGCCGCGGCAGAACCGGAAATGGTATCCACGATGGTGCCCAGCAGCTGATTGCTGGCGTCCAGCACAGAGCCCTGAGCCGTCACCGTATAATGGGCCGCATCAATCAGATTGGCGGAATTGAACAGGATGCTTCCGCCGAACAGGCTCCAGTTGGCATGACCGCCCGCAAACAGCTCCTCGTGGTACATCCCCGCGATGGGCAGGTTGGTCAGCAGCATACCAAAGGCAATGGGGACCATCAGCAGGGGCTCATAGCCCTTGACGATGCCCAGATACAGCAGTACACAGGCCAAACCGATCATAATCAGCGGCTTGGGGTTCTGCAGCAGGTAATAAATACCGGAATCCTGACAGAGTTTCAACAAGCTCTCGCCAACGTTCATGGTTTGAAATCAACTCACTTTCTTTACAAAATACGGAAAGGAACAAAGTCGATCTCAGCCGATGACAACGAGAGGATCGCCGCTGTTAACGGTCGCGCCCTTGTTGACCAGCACCTGCTTCACGGTGCCGTCGCAGGGAGCCATGATTTCGTTTTCCATCTTCATGGCTTCCAGAATGATCAGCACGTCGCCCTTCTTGACGCTGGCGCCGGTAGCGATCTTCACTTCCAGAATGTTGCCGGGCATGGGCGCGTTGATCTTTTCACCGCCGGCCACAGGGGCGGGAGCAGCGGCAGGCGCAGGAGCGGCGGCAGGAGCAGCCACGGGAGCGGCGGGAGCGGCCACAGGGGCGGCGGCAACGGGGGCAGCCACAGGAGCGGACGCAGCGCCCACTTCTTCCACGGCCACGGAATACTGAACACCATTGACGGTAATGTTGAACTGACGCATGGGGTTTATCCTCCTTCAAAAAAACAATGAATGATTAGTAGCGGCTGTAGGTCTGCTCGTCGCGTCCGGCGCGCTTCCACGCGGGCGCGTTGGAGATGCGCTTCACATGGCGCACCACAAACCCGTTGGGGCTTTCCCAAACGGCGGCAATGGCGGCGGTAATGGCGGCGATGACTTCCGCAGGCACGCCCTCCGCCACGGGAGCGGCCTGTACCGGCGGAGCAGCCACAACGTCAGGGGCCGCCTGCTTCACAGGCGCGGCCTTAGGCTTTTTCGGTCGGGAAACAAGGCCCAGAACCGTGATAAAACCAATCAGGATCAGCAGACCCACAAATACCACGATCATGCCCAGACCTGCTACGCCCAAACCAAAGGTAACTTTTTCCACGGTAAACCCTTCCTTTCGGCGTTACATGGGCAGGTTGCCATGCTTCTTGGGGGGATTGGAATCCCGCTTGCTCATGAGCATTTCCAGCGCGGAAATCAGCATAGCGCGGGTCTTGGCGGGCTCGATCACATCGTCCACCATGCCCTGCTTGGCGGCGTTCAGGCATCCGGCCACCTTCTCCACATATTCGGAGGCGTACTTGGCGCGGGCTTCCTCCACGCTCAGCTCCTTGTCGGCCTTGACCTCGTCCTGATAGAGCACCGCCACGGCGGCCTCGGGGGTCAGGGCGGAGATCACGGCAGAGGGCCAGGCATAGGTCACATCGGCCATCGCCTTGCCGCCCATAGCCACATAAGCCTGACCAATAGCGTCGCCGGTCACGACGGCCACCTTGGGCACAGTCGCCTCGGCATAGGCGTAAAGCAGCTGGCTCTGCGCCTTGAACAGCCAGCTCTGCTCCTTCACGCCGTTCACTTCCACGCCGCAGATGTTCAGCAGGCTGACCACGGGAATGCCGTAGCAGTCCATGAAGCGGACGAACCGGGCGGCCTTCTGGAGCGCGCCGGCGGTCAGCTTGCCGTTGGCGGCCACCAGACCCACGCTGGAGCCGCCCAGACGGGCCAGCGCCACCTTGATGGAAGGCTCATAGGCCGCGTACAGCTCCACCAGCGTGCCCTGATCGGCGACCGCGTTCAGCAGCGCATCCGCGTCGGCAGGATCGATGGCGGGCAGCAGACGGTTCATATCGTCCGTGTCCACGATTTCAGTGTCTTCCAGATTGCTGGAGGGCAGCAGGGCCAATACCTGACGGGCCTTCAGCAGGGCCTCGTCCTCGCTGGCGGCGGTCAGGGCGCAGGCGCCCGTTTCAGCAGCGACCTTCGCGCCGCCGAACTTCTCCGCGTCCACCTGCGCGCCGTTCATAGCGGCCATGACCTGCGGGCCGAAGACCATCAGCTGGCCTACCTTTTCCGCCACGATGGATACATCCGCCAGCTGAGACAGCAGCGCAGCGCCGCCGATGCAGGGGCCCAGCACCAGCGCCACCATGGGGCAGACGCCGCTCATGCGGGCCATCTTCTGATAAATTTCAGAATACGCGCTCAGCGCCTGAGCACCCTCGTCGATGCGCACACCGGCGCTGTCCATCATCGCCAGCACCGGAGCGCCGGTCTTCTGCGCCAGATCCAGCAGCTTGACGATCTTCGCCGCCTGCAGCTGGCCCATCGCGCCGCCGCGCACGGTGAAATCCTGAGCAAACAGGTATACCGGACGTTCATCGATGGTGGCATAGCCGGTGACCACACCCGCGCCCTCATCGTTCCGGCTCACCAGCGCGAAAAGCTCCACAAAGCTGCCCGCGTCGGCGATTTTGGCAATGCGCTCGCGCGCGGTCAGTTTTCCGGCATCCCGCTGCTCCTTGAGGCGCTTCTCGTCGCCCGCCAGAATTTCCTGGCGAAGACTGAGCACCTTTTCCAGTCCTTGAGAGTTATGCATTTCCGTTCTCCTTCCACGCCGTTGAATAATATCAGTTGGTTGGATCAAGCCGGAACATCCAACTTCATCCTGATTTTCACTATTCCATTTCTCCCACCTGTTTTCCTGCCTAATCGTGATATTTTTGACAAATTTTTTCCACTTTCACGACGCGCCGGATTTTCAGGACCCGTTTTGCTGCCTGAAGGCAACAAAAAAGCGCGGGCTTCGTCCTCAAAGCCCGCGCCGCGCCGGTCAGGCGTTGCGTTCATTTTGATGCTTCACGGCCGCGCCCACCAGATCCCGGAACAGGGGATGGGGCCGGTTGGGACGGCTCTTGAATTCGGGATGGTACTGAACCGCCACAAAGAAGGGATGGTTGGGCAATTCCACAATCTCCACCAGATCCCGTTCGGGATTGCGCCCGGCGACGATCATGCCCGCCTTTTCAAAGCGTTCCCGATAGGCGTTGTTGAACTCGTAGCGGTGACGGTGACGCTCCCAGATCTCCGTCTCCCCATAGGCCTTGGCGCTGAGGGTGCCGGGAGTCAGCTCGCAGCGGTACTTGCCCAGCCGCATGGTGTGGCCCAGATTTTCGAGGTTCTGATCTTCCATCAGGCCGATGACGGGATCGGGCGTGTCCGGATCCATTTCGGTGGTGTTCGCCATGGGCAGACCCAGCTCATGACGGGCAAATTCGATCACGGCCATCTGCATGCCCAGGCACAGTCCCAGGAAGGGCAGGCCGTTTTCCCGGGCATACCGAATCGCGGACATTTTTCCTTCCAGTCCCCGGGAGCCAAAGCCGCCGGGAACCACCAGACCGTCCGCGTCCTTCAGCAGCTCGGCGGCGTTGTCATCCGTGACCTTTTCAGCGGCGATCCACAGGATATGCGCCTTCACGCCATGGAAAATGCCGCCGTGCTCCAGCGCCTCCACCACGCTCAGATAAGCGTCGGGCAGCTCCACATACTTGCCCACCAGCGCGATATTGACCGACTCCTTGCAGCCCAGCTGACGCTCCACCATGGCTTTCCACTCGGTCAGATTGGCCTCCGGCGCGTCGATGCGCAGCAGCTCCAGCACCTTGTCGTCCATGTGCTCCGCATGCAGCAGCAGCGGGACCTCATAAAGGCTGCGGGCGTTCTGGTTTTCAAACACGCAGTCCTTGGGCATATTGCAGAACATGCCGATCTTGGCGCGCATTTCCTCCGGAATGGGGCGTTCGGCGCGGCACACCAGAATATCCGGCGCGATGCCCAGTCCGGACAGCTCCTTTACGCTATGCTGCGTGGGCTTGGTTTTCAATTCGTTCGCCGCGTTCAGGTACGGCACCAGCGTTACATGAATGTACAGGCAGTTGTCCCGGCCCACCTCGGCGCGCATCTGGCGAATGGCCTCCAGAAAGGGCTGGCTTTCAATATCGCCCACGGTGCCGCCGATTTCGGTGATCACAATGTCAGGCGGGTTCTCCGTGCGGGAAACGGAGAGAATCCGATCCTTGATTTCGTTGGTAATATGGGGAATGATCTGCACGGTGGCGCCCAGGTACTCGCCCCTGCGCTCCCGGTCGATGACGGTTTTATAAACGCGGCCGCTGGTCACGTTGCTGTTCTGGCTCAGGCTTTCGTCAATGAACCGCTCGTAATGGCCCAGGTCAAGGTCCGTCTCCGCGCCGTCGTCGGTCACGAACACCTCGCCGTGCTGGTACGGATTCATCGTACCAGGATCCACATTGATGTAGGGATCCAGCTTCTGCATGGAGACGCGCAGCCCCCGCAGCTTCAGCAGCCGTCCCAGAGACGCCGCCGTGATGCCTTTTCCCAGAGACGAAACCACGCCGCCGGTGACAAAAATATACTTCGTTTGCATCCTGAACACTCCCCCCGCAATCTGTCCGTGTTGCCTCCTTCAAAACAAAAAACCTTCCATATTCTAGACATGGGCGGGCCATTCGTCAAGGGCTTATGCAGAGGAAAAACAAAAAAATGACCGCAGCACTTTTCAGTCCTCAAAGGGGAAAAGCGCTGCGGAATCCATTCGTTTCTTTTTCACCCGCCGCTTACGATCTCTCCCATCGCCACATCCAGCTCCCGGTAAAAATCGCCGATCTGCCGTCCGTCCACCAGCCCATGGTGGCACAGGACCGTCACAGGCATGGTGATGCGTTCCCCTTCCGCAGCGTATTTTCCCCAGACGAGACGGGGATTGCTGTCCGCCGGGATGGGGGTGGGCTGGGTCACGGAGGTGTAATGCACCCACGGCACGGTGGACACGTAGAAATACGGCAGCATGTCCGACGTGTCTTCCTCAATGGTGCCGTGCTTGGCCGCCTCTTCGTGCAGGGGCAGCGCCCTTTTCAGGAAGGAAGCGAAATCGCCCCGGCAGTCCAGCTGGCAGTATGCGTAGGTTCCGTCCTCCCGGGCCACGGTATGAGAGCTGGGGCACCAGGGATATTCCAGAATTTCGCCGTCCCGGATCCGCTGCCGGAAGGCGGGCACCCGGTTGGCCGCTCGGGCGGCGCACCACAGAAACGCCAGAAAAAACGGCACGCCGTTTTGCTTCTGCCAGTGATAGAACTCCGTGATGTCCGCCTGAACCGTCATGCCCACATAGGGGTAGCCCATATTGAGAAAATAGCGGAAGTGGCTGGCTCGCGGGTAGGCGGTCAGGTCGATCACGGACGGAGATGGGACTTCGATATTCATGGTTGTTCCTCCGTTTCTTCTGAAGCGTTTTTCCGGCGGGCGTCATAGATGACCGCATTCTGATTTTCCGAAACGCTTTGTTCCACTCGAATATCCGGGGATTGAAAAACGTACCGGGCCATATAGGACGCAAAGCTGACGTATTCGTCCTCGTCCACCAATAAAACAGCTTCCTCTCCCGGCTGAAGGGGCCGTTCATCGCGCAATTCTTCCATTGTATAACGCAGGGGCACATGATAGTTTTCCTGAAATAGCCTCGGCACCCCGGAGCGCCATGCGGGAATCAGCAGCACCGCGCACAGCGCCAGAACCGAAGCAGCCGTCCATCCTTTGTCCTCCGAGGGTTTTCCCATCAGCCACAGGGCCGTAACGCCGTACAAAAACAGCGCGCAGCTGCTGTTGTAGCGTTCGAACGCCGCAAGGTTTCCGGCGCCGCTGCCCGGCATGGAAAAAATATACATCCCCCACAGGCCCACTCCGTAAGCCAAAGCTATAACGGCCTCCGCCAAGGGCAGCAGGCAAGCCTGCCGCTTCTCCTTTTTCCCCGCTTTCCGTCGGAAGGCCTCGAAGAGCCCTATCATCAATGAAAGCACGATCATCTGCAGGACAAGATTATCCGGCGAGAGCATACGCTCCAGCAGGCTTTTTCCAATGGACAGCATCTCCTCAAAGGATTTCTGTCCCCCGGTACGGCGCAGGTTTTCCAGCGTCAGAGCGTGCCGGGATACCCCCGCTGCCGGGAACGCCAGCTTGATATGCAAAAGCCACAGGCAGCGCGCCGCCAGCGTCGGAAAAAGCAGGGCGATTCCATCCTTCAGGCCCGTTTTCCGTCCCTTCAGACGCCGGGCTGCCAGCAAAAGCACCAGCACCGCCGCCGCGAAAAACAGTCCGCTGTCCTTGATCATGCACAGCTGCGCCAGCTGAATTCCCACCATCCAGAGCCCTCGTTCCTCTTTTTGCCTTTGCAGAAGGAGGCCGGTGGATAAAGCGCCGACCGCCACCGCCGGAAGCAGGTTATCCACCATGAGGGAAGCCGTGCCCTGATAGAGCGACAGGAATACCAGCAGCACCCCGGCCATCCCGATTCGTTTCCACCAGGCGTTTTTCCCTTCCGCCGCGCCAAACAGCGGCCAGATTCCCGCCAGAACCAACCAGCTTTGAACCGTCAGGAGCATTCCGTCGCTGCCGCCCAGAAACAGTCCCGCATCGTAAAGCCAGCAGGCCGCGCCGGGCGGATAGCTCTGAAAGACGATCAGACTGTCCTCCGCCGCGGGAAACGCATGGGTGGTCAGCATTCTTTGAACAATCATTCCCCAATGGGAAAAATCATCATAAGCCACCAGCAGCGCGCTCCGATAGCGAAGCCAAAGAAGCGCTCCTGCCGCCGCCATCAGACAAAATTCCGGGAATAACCGTCCCAGCTTCTTCTGAAGCAGCAGCCGGATCAACAAGAAAAGGCCGCAGACGAGCAGCAGCCACGCGCAGGGCTGCAAAAGGCCCGCCAAACCGGCAGCGTACAAAATCAGCGAAACGGAACAGGCGGCTGTCAGCGGCGCGGCCCAGCGAGGGCCTGCTTCAGCGAAAAAGCCCACGTAGCCCGCCATGGAGCCCAGCCACGCCATTCCTTTCAAAAGCATCATGATGTTTCCCCCAACTCCTTTATTCCATTTTTATCATACCGCCTGCCTTCTTTCCGTGTCAACCTTGTTTTGGGGAAAAGCTTTTGCCTTCCCATTTCGTCCAATTGACACATACCGCAAAAAAGGCTATGATAAGATGTATTTTTCCACCCGGAAGGACTGATACTGTGCGCAAAGCGGAAAGCCGCTTGAGAAACCGCTTTTTCATTCCTGCCTACTGGCTGCTGGCGCTGTTTCTGGCCTGCGTCGTTACGCTGAGCCTCAGCTTTTGGCAAACCGGCACGGCGGAAGCCTTTACGGCCAGCCCGTGGCGCTCCCTCGGCCAAATCACATGGCGGACGGTCGTGTATGCCCTGCTGGGAACGCTGCTGGAACGGCTGCTGAACCGACCTGCCCCGACAAAAGCGCTTTCGCCCTTTGTGCTGGGCGGGGGGCTTCTGCTCTGCTGGCTTCCTTATTTATATTGGATCTTTCCCGGCACGGTTTCCAATGACAGCGTGACGCAGGTACTGGAGATCATCGGCGTGGAAAAGCTGGGCAATGCCAACCCCATCTTTCAGACGGCGCTGATTTACTTTTTCCGGGGTATCGGCAAGGTGCTGGGCAGCGCGGACGCGGGCGTGTTTCTGTACTGCATGGTGCAGGCCCTGCTGATGGCGTGGCTGCTGGGCGCTGTCCTTTCCGCCCAGCGCAGCAGCGGTGCGCCCTGCTGGCTAACCGTGGCTTCCTTTTTGTTTTATGCCCTCTGCCCTATTTTTCCGCTGTTTGCGTTCTGCGTGGGCAAGGATACCAACTTTTCCATGGCGGTGCTTTGGCTGTCGCTGCTGATTGCCCGCCGTCTGCTTCCCCGGCCCGACGGCGAAAAGCCATGCCGCTGGGAAACGCCCTGTCTCTGTGCGGCGGCGGCGCTGTGTACGCTCTTGCGCAACCCCGGCTTCTATCTGGCCCTTTTGACATTGCTGATCCTGCTGGCTTTTTCCCTTTTCGGAAACAGCCGGGCGCAGGGACAGTGGAAAGCCCCTGTCTGGGCGATGGGCTGTACGCTGGCCGTCTACGGCGCGCTTCATCTTCTGCTGATCCCGACGCTGGGCATTCAGCCAATGCCCGCTACGGAGAACTGGTCCCTGCCGCTGCAGCAGGCAGCGCGGGTGGCCGCGACCCATCCGCTGACCGATGAAGAATCCGCCGCCATCGACGGCGTGCTGGAGCTGGACAAGCTGGCGGAAAGCTACAACGGCGAGCTTAGCGACCCGGTGAAAAACCTCTGGCGCAAGGACGCGACGCAGGAGCAGACCGACGAGTTTTTCCGCACGTGGCGCAGCCTGCTGCGGAAATATCCGCTTACCTGCCTGAGCGCCACGTTCCACAACACCTACGGCTATCTATGCCCCGGATTTCTGAGCAAGATCAAGCCCACGCTGCTCATCGGGCGGCAGAAGACCATGACCCCCGCATTGGAAGCCGCTTTCCCCTATTCGGTCAATCCGCGGGCGGACGATTTGAAAGCCCTGATGAACAAGCTCAGCGATTTCGCCCCCTTCCGGGTATGGATCGCCCCGGGCCTGTATGCCTGGGCCTGCCTGTTCACCCTTGCGCGCCTTCTGCGGAGCCGCCGGAAGCGGCTGCTGATCGCCGCCGTGCCCTCCCTGTTTTCGCTGACCGGCTGTCTGCTCAGCGCCGTCAACGGATATTTCCGCTACGCCATGCCGCTGTACCTGTGCGCGCCGCTGCTTCTGTGGCTGTGCGCCTGCTGCTTTGATTCTTCCGAGCATGCAAAAGAAAGGAAATAAAAAAATGAAACTGATTATTCAGATTCCCTGCTACAACGAAGCCGAAACGCTGAAAACGGCCCTGGATCATCTGCCCAAGCAGATCGACGGGATCGATGAGCTGGAAATTCTCGTCATCAACGACGGCTCCAAGGACGCGACCGTGCAGGTAGCCCGGGAATGGGGCGTAAACCATATCGTTTCCTTCCGCCAGAACAAAGGACTGGCGCGCGGCTTCATGGCGGGGATTGACGCCTGTCTTCATTTGGGCGCGGACATCATCGTCAACACCGACGCCGACGACCAGTACTGCGGCGATGACATTGAAAAGCTGGTTCGGCCGATTCTGGATGAAAAAGCGGACATCGTCATCGGCGAACGGCCCATCGATGAAACGGAGCATTTTTCCAAAAAGAAAAAATTCTTCCAGCATTTGGGCAGCTGGGTGGTGCGGGTGGCTTCCAATACCGATATTCCCGATGCGCCCAGCGGCTTCCGGGCTTACAGCCGCGAGGCGGCCCTGCGCCTGAATGTGGTCAACGACTACACCTACACGCTGGAAACCATCATTCAGGCAGGATGGAACCGCACGGCCATGACCAGCGTTCCCATCCGCACCAACCCGGAGCTGCGCCCGTCCCGCCTGTTCGGCAGCATGGGCCGCTATATGAAACGCTCCGCAGGGGTCATTCTGCGTTCCGTGGCCATGTATAAGCCGCTGCGCTTCTTCGGCATTATCGGCATGGTATTTTTTGCCCTTGGCCTCCTGCTGGGCATTCGTTTCATTGCGGTCAGCCTGTCCAGCGGCTCCTGGAGCGGCCACGTTCAGTCCCTGATCCTGTGCGGCGCGCTTCTGATGATCGGCGTGCAGTTTTTCATCGCCGGTGTACAGGCCGACATTATCAGCGATAACCGCAAGCTGCTGGAAGATGTGCAGTATCGGGTGCGTAAGCTGGAATGCTGCGGCGACGAAACGCGCTCCTGATTTTCCCGGCTTGACAGAAAGGCAGGTTGCCCATGAAAATCATGTTCAACGTTCAGCATCCGGCGTGGGTGCATCAATTCCACCACATTCTGGAAACGGAAGCCGCGCAGGGCAATGAAATTCTGACGCTGGTTTCCGAAAAAGACGGCGATACCGCGCTCTTAAAAAACTACGGCATCCCCTATGTGCTATGCTCCAAATCCACGGGAAAAAACGTGATCGAAAAGGGCTTTCTGTTTCTTGGCCTGACCTTCCGTTTTCTCTGGGAAGCATGGAAATTCAAGCCGGATATTTTCATCGGCCGGGACTCGCCCATGATGGCCATCGCCGCGTGGCTGACCGGCAAACCCCACCTGATTTACGAAGACACGGAAGTAGCCAAATTCGCCCTGCGGATCTGCAGCCGTCTTTCCACCAAGATCCTCACGCCCCGCACCTTTCTGACCGATCTGGGCCCCCGGCAGGAGCGGGTGGATACCTACAAGGAGCTGTTCTACCTGCATCCCTCCGTCTTCACGCCTGACGCTCAGAAGCTGCGGGACGTGGGCTTCAACCCGGACGAGCCTTATCTTCTGGTGCGTTTCGTGGCCTTCAACGCCAGCCACGACATCGGCATCAAGGTCATGTCCGATGAAGAAAAAATCGCGCTGGTGAACCGGCTGTCGAAATATGGCCGGGTATACGTTTCCTCCGAAGGCCCCGTGCCGGACGAGCTGAAGGACAAGCTGCTGAAAACGCCTTACCACCTGATCCACCATGTGCTGGCCTTTGCCCAGCTGGTCTTCAGCGAAGGCGCTACCATCGCCAGCGAGGCGGCGGTGCTGGGCGTTCACGCCCTGTACGTCAACACCATCCAGAGCGGTTCCACCCGGGAGCAAAGCGAACGCTACGGCCTGCTGTACTGCTTCCACGACCCGGACGAGCGCTTCCGTCAGGCGGCGGACAAGGCCGTTGAGCTGCTGGAAACGCCCCATCTGGTGGAAATGGGTCAGGCCAAGCGCCGCAAGCTGCTGGAAGAAAAAGTGGATATTAACGGCTACTTCATGCGGGAAATGGAGCGGCTGGCCAAAGCGGGGAGGAAGAGCAAATGACATGGCTGGATCTGGGCAACGGCTGGCGAAACCTTTTCCTGCTTTCCGTCCTTGTGCAGGCAGCGGCGCTGGGAACGCTGTTTGCCGCCCGGCGCTGGTTTTCCAAGGGAAGCCGTCTGGCCTGCTTTCTGACCGGCGCGGCAGCGACGCCGCTGCTGGAATACCTGTGGATGCTGGCGCTGGCCTTTCTCTGGCCCCACGCGCCCAAGCTGGTCTATATCGGTGTTCCGCCGCTGGCCGCCTGCCTTTTGCTGGCGATCCTGCTGCTGCGCCGTCTTCGCCAAATCCCGGCGCTTTTCCGGCGGGGTCTGGCTTTTGCCCGCCGCCTTTGCCGTTTTGACAAGCCCGCGCTGATCGCGCTGTGCTTCGCCCTGTGCATGGTGATCCTGCTGGCCCCGGTATGCGTTCGTTTTCTGTCCAGCATGAACTGCGCGCTGTCCAACGACGCGGGCGAATATCTGGCGCTGGCTCATCGGTACTGCACGGATCGGAGCATCGGCGAGCTGCTGGAAAAAAACGAAACGGAAGGCCATTTCCGCGGCCACAGCCACTTTCCCTCGATGGAGCTGTACATGAGCTACGGCCTGTTCCATACCGGGGGCGATTCCTTCGGCTATCCTTACGACAAGCCCGCCTTTACCGCCATCGGTCTGTTGCTGTTCTACACCATTGCCGCCTATGGTGCGCTGCTTCTGACCTTCTGCCGGGAAAAGAAGGGCTGGGTGCTGCTGGGCGTGCTTCTGTTCAATCTGGTGCCGAATCTCTATTCCTCCATCGCCTCCGCCCCCCGGGATCTGTGGCGGATTCTGGCCATTTTGCTGAGCGTGCTGGCCTTTGCGGGCCTTCAGCCCCGCAGCCGCACGGCGGGCCGCTGTCTGGGCAAGCTGCTTTTCGCCTTTGTCCTGTGCTTCACGGTGATGAGCACCCATGTGGTATGCTTCGTGGTGCTGCCCTTCGTGGTGATCGCCTGGGTGATCTGGCGCTGGCTGGAATCCCTGATGCTGCGCCGTGGCGGGGCGGGGCGGACGCTTCTCTCCGCCGTCGGCGTCGCGTTGGCAGGCGCGGCGGGCACCATTACCGCCTATCTGGGCAACCTGTGGTGCTTCCGCCAGTGGGGCGAAATGTCCCCCTGGCGGCTGATGACCAGCTTCACCGACGCGCCGTGGTACGACCTGTACATGAAGATCGAATACAAGCTGGAGGAAACCACCACCCACCTGAACTTCTGGACGGCCCGCAACGATATTCTGCTCAGCTACGCCAGTCCTGTGGGAATCTGGGGCTTTCGGCTGGCGCTGATCGGCCTCATGGCCGGGCTTGTTTTTCTCTTCTATCGGCGGGCCGCCCTTCGCCGTCAGTCTCAGACGCTGATGATGGAAGCCGGGCAGGACGGGCCTACGGCTGTCTATCTGGCCTTTCAGGAGGATGATTCCTTCCGCACCGTCTCCCTGCTTCTATTCTGCTCCCTGTGTACCCTGCTGACCGCCGCTTCCATGCTGGGCTTTCTGGATACGCCGCTGTACAGCTTTTCCGGCTCGTTCCTGAAGCTGCCCCGGTACACCCTGCAATGGTTCCTGATGGCCTGTGTGATGATCTGCGCCGCGCTGGCCGCGCTTTCGAACAGTTGGCCCAAGCTGTGCGGCTGGGCAAAGCACTGGCTGCGCCGCCGTCAATGGCATATTCCCGCCGGGATGGGTTCCTTCCTGCGCCGACTTCCCGCATGGTTCTGCGCGCTTTTGTGCGTTCTGAGCATGGTGCAGGGCACCAAACAGACCGGCTATGCCGCCAGCTTTTACCGAAACAGCCGGAACGTCATGGAAAATGACGATCTCCTGCTGGACAACGGCTTCCGGAAGCACTACGGCCTGATGATGGCGGTAGCGGACGCGCTGCCGGAGGACGAGACCATTTTGATCACCCAGTCCGGGTATCAGTATCCGCTGAAAGGCAAAGGCTATCTTTTGCAGAGCAATCCCATTGCCTCCATCCTGAACATGACGGAAGAAGAGATTCCCGGCGAGCTGGAACGTCTCCGTGCAGGCGTTATCATCACCAGTCCTTCCTTCTGGGATGATCGGTATCTGATCCGCTCCACCCTGAGCGACTATTTGAGCAAGCTGCCCCCGGAGCAGATCGTCGAAACGGAAGCGCTTCGCCTCTATATGCTGGATTCCTCGCTGGTTCCCATCGCACAGGCCGCGCTGGCAGCGCAGGATTGACGGACGTTCCGCTCCGTGCTATGCTTTGCCCGTTCCTCTGAGTGACCCATTCTTGATTTCGTGGAGGTTTGCATGAACTGTCCCAAATGCGGTTCGCTGGTAACGCCCGGCGCGCCCTTCTGTCCCGTATGCAGCGAACCCCTGCAGCAGCCGGTCGGCGCGCCGCAGGGCTTTCCCAACGATCCCAACGCCGTTTATGGTCAGCAGCCGGTTTATTCCCAACAGCCGGTGAATCCGCCGGTCAACGGCTATCCCAACGGCTACGGCGGCTATCAGGCCGGTCAGCAGCCCGGATACCAGCCGGGCTATCCGCCTTACAGCCAGCAGGCCTACCCCACCGGCTATCAGCAGCCCTATCAGTATGGAGAAACCCGGCAGAATCCCTTCTCCAGCGCCGTCAGCGAGCTGCCCCAAGTGTTCTCCCTCAGCTTCCGAAACCCGGGAGAGGCGTTTCACAGTCTGCTGGAACGGAACGACACGGTCACAGGGCCCCTTCTCTGCGGCGTGACGCTTTTGCTCAGCTTTTTTGCCGGAATGACCGTGGCCCGGGGTCTGGTCAGCGTCTTTTTCTCCGTGGTTTCTTCACTGACGGGGATTAGCCTGGCCGGGAGCGCCAGTTCCATGAATCAGGGCATCAACTATGTAGCCGGACGCATTGCGCCTTCCGTAGGCGGCATTACGGTGCTTTGCCAGCTTATGTCCATGCTGGTGCCGCTGCTGGTCTGCTGCGTGTACCTGATGGGTATGTGCAAGGTGCCCTTCTCCTGGCCGGTGATTTTGGGGCTGGTGTGCATTCCCAGCATTCCCTCGGCTGTGGCCGCGCTGGCCGGAATGCTGCTGAGTCTGCTTTCTCCGTGGCTGACGTTTGTCTGCATCCTGTGCGGGATGGCGTTCAGCTATTTGCAGCTGGGCGCGCTGCTGCATTACGTCACCGGCCGCTCCGAGCAGCAGCTTTTCCTGCCCAAAACCGCCTGCATTCTGATTTCCCTGCTGCTGACCCTGCTGTTGTTCCTGCTGGTGGGCGGCGGTTTGATGCGGAATGTGCTGAACTACATGGTTCAGCTGCTGTCCAACGTGGGGGCACTGCTGTGAAGCGCTTCCGCAGGCACTGGCTCTGGGCGGCGATTTCCCTTCTGCTGGCCGCGGCCGCCGCGCTGTTTCTGCTGCTTCGTCCGCAGAATGCGCCGCTGTCCGCCCCCGCCCCGTCCGCGGCGCTTCTGCAGGCAGACGATGGGCTGGACGTGATCGACCTTCAGGCGGAATTTCTGCCCGAAAGCCGCTCCCTGCGGGTCACGCAGCGCATGACGCTGACCTCCCGCGTCAGCGAAAGCCGGGATACGCTGGTGCTGCGCACCTGGCCCAACGCCTATCAGAGCATGGAAACCTCTCCATTGACCCTGACGGAATTATACGACGCGGCTTACCCGGACGGTTTTTCCACCGGCGCGCTGGTGATGGAAGAGGCCAGCGTCGCGCAGGGAGACGGTGCGTCAGAGAAGGTTTTCTACCGCTACACGGACACGGCCAAAACCGTGCTGTCTCTGCCCCTTTCTCAAAGCTGGGAGCCCGGAGAAACGCTGACCGTCACCCTTCGCTATACCCTGATGCTGCCCAAAGCTGCCTCCCGGTACGGCGTGATGGACGGCATATACGCCGTGGGCAATGCCTTTCCTCTGCCAGCCCTATACGAGAACGGCGCTTACCGCACCGACGAGTATTCCCCCATCGGCGACCCGTTCGTCAGCGAATGTGCTCATTTTTCGCTGGAGCTGACTCTGCCCGCAGGCTATCAATGTGCCGCAACAGCTTACCCTGCCGAGACCCGCACAACAGAAGACGGGCAGGTGATGGTCTTTTCCGCCCCTGCCGTCCGGGACTTCGCGCTGGTCCTGTCCCAGCAGTTCCAGACGGCGCAGGCCATGGAAGGAACGGTGCTGATCAGCGTATACGCTTCGGACGAAGGCTGGGCCTGTCAGGTTCTTGCCTTTGCTCAGGCGGCGCTGCGCTGTTACAGCCGTCTCTACGGCGACTATCCCTACCCCAGTCTCACCTTGGCCGGGCTGACCCTGCCCTTTGACGGGGCAGAGTATCCGGGGCTTTGCCTGCTCTCCTCTTCTCTGACCGGGGACGCGCTGGAAAAAGCCGTGGCTCACGAAGCGGCGCACCAGTGGTGGTACGCGGTCGTGGGCAGCGACGGGGTGAACAACGCCTGGCAGGATGAAGCGCTGAGCCAGTTCAGCGCGCTTTCCTACTGGGAAAGCGCCCACGGCTCCGCCGCAAGGGCTGAATGGTACGAGCAGGAGATCGCCCCTTCCCTGCGGATCACGCTCAACGCCACGGCAGGCGCGCCTCTCAGCTGGTTTTCCAGTCTGGGCGAATACAAAAGTCTGGTTTACGACCGGGGCACGGCGCTGCTCTGTGCGGCGGACGAATTGCTGAACGGCCGCATGAACGATTTTCTTCGCTTTTACCGGGAACGCTATGCGTTTCGCATTGCTTCCCGGCAGGATTTTCTATCCCTTCTCACCAAATATTCCAACGAAGACTTTACGCCTCTTTTTGAGGACTATCTGGACACGCTGATTACGCCCTGACCGGGCGAACCTGCAATACGAAAGGATGATTTCATGGACGCATCCCTGATGCGGCAAAGCGCGCTGCTGATCCCCGCCTATCAGCCGGACGACCGTCTGCCCCCCTATGTGGAGGCGCTGAAAGCCGCCGGAGTGGGCAAAATCGTGGTGGTGGATGACGGCAGCGGCGAAAAATTCCAGCCTCTGTTTCGTTCCATTCCGCAGGACGAGGTCACTCACGTCATTTCCTACACCCCCAACGGCGGCAAGGGACACGCCATGCGGGAGGGCATGCGCTACCTGCTGGACCACTGTCCAGAGCAGCGCTTCATCATCACAGCGGACAGTGATGGCCAGCACACCGTCCGGGACGTGCTGCGGATGATCGAAAGCCTGAGCGAGAACCACGAGGGGCTTCTGCTGGGCAGCCGGGATTTCTCGCAGGAAAACGTGCCTTTCAAGAGCCGCAACGGCAATCGGATCACCTCGGCGGTCTTCAAGCTGCTCTACGGCGTCTGGGTCAGCGACACGCAGACCGGTCTGCGCGGCTTTGAGCGTTCTCTGCTTCCCCTGATGATCGGCGTGAAGGGCGAGCGCTACGAATACGAGATGAACGTCCTCATCGAGTGCGCCCAGAAGAGCATTCCCATGCGCGCCCTTCCCATCGAGACGGTCTACGAGAACAACAACGAAGGTTCTCACTTCCGCGCCTTCCGGGACAGCGCCCGCATCTACGGCGTGATTCTGGGCGGCTTTTTCCGCTTCATCAGTTCGTCGGTCATCAGCTTTCTGGTGGACTATCTGCTCTACCTGCTGCTGAACAATCTGTTCAAGCGCTTCTGTCCGGGGTTGGAGCACCAGTTCCGCTTCCTGTTCATTTCCGTTCTCAGCCGCATCGGGCTGGCCACGGTGATCGCCCGCATCTGCTCCGGCGTGGTGAACTATCTGCTCAATCAGAAGATGGTCTTCCACTACCACGGCTCCGGCAGCCGCAGCTTCCTGCGCTACCTGTGCGTCTTCATTCTCAACATGCTGCTCTCCGCCGGTCTGACCAGCACCATGCACCTCTGGCTCGGCTGGAGCGACAACATCTCCAAGATCCCCGTCGATCTTCTTCTCTTCTTCCTCAGCTACTACCTCCAGCGCAAATGGGTCTTCCGCCAGCAGCAGGGCTAAAGCCCTGCACCCCACACCGCGCCCTTTGGGCGCGGGGCTGCTCGAACGACATGCGGCTTGGCCGTGAAGCTACCGCCGCTCGACAACAGGCCTCGCGGCTCGCGGGTCTGGCAGGGCGATGCCCTGCACCCAATACCGCGCCATAGGGCGCGGGGCTGCTCGAACGACATGCGGCTTGGCCGTGAAGCTACCGCCGCTCGGCAACAGGCTTCGCGCCTCGCGGGTCTGGCAGGGCGATGCCCTGCACCCCACACCGCGCCCTTTGGGCGCGGGGCTGCTCGAACGACATGCGGCTTGGCCGTGAAGCTACCGCCGCTCGGCAACAGGCCTCGCGACTCGCGGGTCTTGTGCGACTCCCTGTTTGGTGGCCGATTCAGACCGCCATTCGGCGACAGGCCTCATGGCTCGCTAAAAAGGCCAGCGTGCAAAAGAGCACACGCTGGCCTTTGTTGCCACGATAATATTCCGCCCCGCAAGGGGTAAACCTGCCCGCCGCCGACAGGAAAAATGGGAATCAACCCGTTTATCCGCGTCGCAACAACTACAAGCCACGCCGAAGCATCCCACCCCGCACAGCGTAAACCTTCATTTTTTTGCGTGGCAAAACAGCCAAGTCGCAAGAACCCTCTCAAGCCGCAAGGGGTAAGTATGCCCACCGCCAACTGCGGGGAAGCAGAGCGGCGATAGGCAGCGGAGGGAAAAAGGCCCGCCCATTTTGACGGCGGAAAAAGGCGAGCTCCGAGCGCGCACGATTGCATGCGTAAGCTGGCCAACTCCGCTGCGCGCGACATAGCGAGTCCCGCCGTCAAAATGGGCAATAGAAGCCTTTTTCCCGGAGTCGCCGTGCCGCTGGCTTTCTTTTGCACACTTTTCTTTCGCCACCGAAAGAAAAGTGTG
>SFGO01000104.1 GCA_004556545.1 Clostridiales bacterium | reverse complement strand
CCTTACTCACTAATAGTATACCCGAAATTCGCTGTGAATGCAACGGTTTTTTAATTTTTCCTTTGAAGGCAGGTGAGCCGGCATGAGCGAGACGCTCCGTGATCTCGTGGTATCGCTGTCATTGAACAGTGATAATTTTACGCGCAATATCAAATCCATCAATAAACAGATCCAGGAAGCGGAGTCGGCGTTCCGGCTGGCCTCCGCCGGGGTGGAAAATTTCGAGACGACCACGGCCGGTCTGTCCTCCAAGTTATCTACGCTTCAGCGGACCTTTCAGCTTCAGCAGAATGCGGTCGGGCAGTATGAGCGCGCGCTCCAACAGGCCAGCGATAAACTGCAGGAGTGCTATACACGGCAGAACGACTACGCGCAGCGGCTGGCGGACGCGAGAGACAAACAGCAGCAGCTGAAAACAGAAGTGGCCAGCGCTGCGCAGGCGTATAAGCACTATAAGAATACGCTGGGCGAAACGGATTCCGCAACGATTGCCGCAATGGCGAATCTGGACGCTTATAAGGACGAGTATCGCGCTGCCGTTCAGGAAGTCAAAAAGCTGGAGGGGCAAAACGTCGCGCTGAAAAAGTCTACACAGAACGCGGCGGACGCATTCTCCGCGGCGCAGACCAAACTGAACGGCGCAAAGAGCACGGTGAAGGAAACCGCCGCTGAAATTGACCAGTGCAACCGCAAACTCGCTCTGACCCGCACCAGCTGGGCGTCTGCCGGAGAAGTGATTCAGGCCAGTCAGCGCAGCATCGCCTCCATCGGCAAGCAGATGAAAACGGCCGAGAGCAGCTATCGTCTGGCTGCGGCGGGAGTGAAGGATTTTGATAAATCCGCCGCCGGGCTGACCGCGAAGCTGGCGCTGCTTCAGGAAAAACTGGGGCTGCAGCAGAAGGCGGTCGCCGAATATGAAAAGGCGCTGGCCGCCGCGAAGGAACAGCTGCAGGCTGCGCAGCAGGTCAACGATCCGGACAAAATCCGCGAAGCCACCGACGCGGTGCAGGACGCGGAGACCGCGCTCAACAATGCCCGCGCCGCGGTAAAACAGACGCAGTCGGACATCGCCAGCTGCAATAAAGAGCTGAAAACAGCGCAATCCGAATGGACGAAAGCCGGAAAAAGTCTGGAGTCCTTCGGCAAATCCTGCGATAACGCCAGCAAAAATCTGAACAAAGCGGGAAAGCTGCTCTCCACGACGCTGACCACGCCCATTGTGGCGCTGGGCACGGCGGCGATCAAGTCCTCCATCGACTTCGAATCCTCCTTCACGTCCGTCCGAAAGACCGTGGATGCGACGGAGGCGCAGTTCGAACAGCTGGCGGCTACGTCCAAGAAAATGTCCACTCAGGTTGCGGCGGGCACGGACGAGATCAACGAAGTCATGGCCAGCGGCGGTCAGCTGGGCGTGGCTACGGAACATCTTTCCGACTTCACCCGCGTCATGATCGATCTTGGCAATTCCTGCGAAGACCTGAACGCAGGCGACGCAGCGACCACTATTGCCCAGTTCGCCAACATCATGGGTACCAGCCAGAGCCAGTTTTCCAATATCGGCTCCACGCTGGTGGATCTGGGCAACAACTTTGCTACTACCGAAAAGCCCATCATGGAAATGGCGCACCGCATGGCCGGCGCGGGCAAGCAGGTTGGTCTGACCGAAGCACAGGTGCTGGGCTTTGCGGCGGCGCTGTCCTCGGTGGGCATCGAAGCCCAGATGGGCGGCTCTGCCTTTTCCAAAGCCTTGATCAAAATGGAGGTTGCCTCCGCGACAGGCGGCAATGCGCTGGAGGATTTCGGCAAGGTCGCCGGGATGACCGGGCAACAGTTTAAAGCCCTGTGGGACAGTGATCCCGCCGCCGCGTTCCAGTCGTTCATCGTAGGTCTGTCCAAACTGGACGACGAGGGCGAAAGTGCCATCGCGGTGCTGGATGAGATTGGCATCAAGGAAGTGCGTCTGCGCGATACCATGCTCCGTGCCGTCAACGCAACGGATCTTTTCTCCCGGGCGCAGAACATGGCCACCAGCGCATGGAAAAAGAATACTGCGCTGTCCGAGGAAGCGAACAAGCGTTACGCCACCACGGAGAGCAAGCTGAAGAACCTCAAGAATACGGCGCTGCTGTTTGGTCAGCAGATCGGCGACGATCTCAGTCCCACCATTCGCAGCCTGATCGACGGCGCGGAAGAGCTTTTGCAGAAGTTCCTGTCCATGGACGAATCCCAGCGGAAACAGATCATTCAGTTCGCGGCTTATGCCGCCGCTGCCGGTCCCGTACTGCTGGTACTGGGCAAGATCACCAAGGGCGTGGGCACGGTATCCGCTTCCTTTGGAAAATTTGCAACGGCGGTTGGCAAAGCGGGCAGCGGCTGGAAGGGATTTCTTTCTACCTTAGGTAAATCCCCCGCCGTATGGTTCGCCGTTGCTACCGCCGTGATTGCAGGCACCGTCGCGTTGGCGGATTATGTGTCCGGCGCGAAACAGGCGCGCGAAGCGCTGCAGGGCATGGAGGATACAGCGAAGCAGTGGAAAGATACTGCCGCCGAAACCTTCTATGGAAGCAGCGAAGGACTGTCCTTTTTCGGCCTGTCGGAGAGCGATTTTGTCCGGGATCAGCAGTCCGCGCAGGAATGGTTGGATGGTCTGCTGGCCGTCTGGTCGGACGGAGAAAAAGAGAGCAACGAGATCGTCGCCCAATGGACGGATTCCTTCAAAACGCTCACTGCTTCTACTCGTGATGAGCTGACTGCGCTGAAAGAGGCTGCCGATAAGAATGGCTATACCAGTGTATCTGAGGGGCTGGCAGCGGACATTCAAACGCTGGATCAGATGGACGCGGAGATCGAGCGGCTGCTGAAAAAGCGCCAGAACGGCTTCCTGACTGAAAAGGAAAAAATCCGGCTGCAGGAGCTGATCGACACCCGCGAAGTCATTGAGATCAAGTATCACCTGACTCCAGAGGAAACAGGCGGTTTTGAAACCATCGCCCAGAAGGTCGAAGCCGAGGTCGCCCGTGCGCAGGCACGTGGTAAAACGGATGCGGATACGCCCGTCTATGAAAACGCAGTAAAAGCTGCTGCCGAAGGCATGGCGGCGATCAACGCTCAGATCGATGAGCGCTACGACAAGGAATACGCTTTGATTCAGCTGATTGAGGATGAAACCGAGCGCCAGAAAGCGCTGGAGGATCTGAATTCCCGCTACAATGAGGAGCGGAAAACCGCCGCTCAGGAATACGCCGAAACGCTCTCTTCCATCGTCATGCCCGTGTGGAACCAGCCGGAAATCCAGCAGGCCAGCCAGCAGATGGACGAGCTGTTTACGAAGCTGCGCGAATACAGCATGGCCGGTGAGAGCGAGAAGCCCGCGCTGCTGGCGGATCTGCAGGCGCTTTCTGCCGGTATGGACGAGGGCGTGCTGACAGAATACCTCTCCCTGATGACGCAAATCCAATCTCTGCTGGACAGCGGCATGAGCGAAGCAGAAGTGCAGGCGCTGTTCCCCGATATCGACTTTTCTTCGCAGCTGGATCAGTTCGCGGGGATTGTCAGCTATCTGGATCTCATCAAGACCGACCTGCCCGGCTTGTACAGCATGTTCGGCGAAGCGCTGCCCGAAGAGGTGCTGAAAATCGCCACCGATCTCGATATGACCGGCGCACAGGCACGATGGGACGAATTCGCCCAGAATCCCGGCGCGATCACCACAGAAGCCATTATTACTGGGCTGTCCACCGGTGATCAGCAGGTCAATGTGGATGCGTTCATTTCCTCTTATACAGAGGTGCCGGAAGGCGCCAGCACTGCATCCCTCACACCAAAGGGACTGATTGCCTACGTTGAAAAGTACGCAGAGGTTACGGGCGGCGCAGACGTGAGTGGGTTGACACCCGAAATCGCGGAGTGTCTGGTGGCTGGCTATAAAGAGCTGGCTTCCGGGGCGGATGTGTCCCTGCTGAAGCCGGATGAGATCGTCGCTTATGTTTCGCAATACGCTGAACAACAGGACGTGGATATTTCCGGTCTTTCGCCTGAAGGACTCACAGCTTTCGTTATGGCTTATGAGGAAGCGACGGGCGGTGCGCTCACTACGGCGCTGACTCCAGACGATGTGACTGCCATGGTCGCGAAATACCTGCAGGCGGAGAGCGTAGATCTCTCCGCGCTTACGCCGGATCAGATCGAAGCTATCGTCAGCCGCTACGCTGAGGCGACGGGCTGCGACAAATCCCAATTGCTTCCGTCCTTTACAGCCTATATCACGGAGTACAAAGAGGCGGAGGGCGTAAGTGTTCCCAGACCGAAAACGCAGGTCATCATCACCGGTTATGACTATCTGGCATACCGGCAGCTTCAGAATAATCCTGATCTGACGCTTGAACTGCCTGTGCGTCTGGGGGAACTGCCTGACGGTGAACTGGACAAGCTGATGGCAGACGGCAAGGTGAAATCCTGGAAAGACGGCGTGGAAGTACCCATTGAAGCCGTGCCGGATGGAACCATTGATGCGAGTACTGTGGCCAGTCTGGATCAGGACGGCACACTGCACATCCTGATCACACCCGAAATCACCGGCACGAAGGAAGCCATAGACGCGCTCTCGCCGGTGGTAGACGAAGTCTACCAGCTGGGCGGCACATGGAAGGAAGCGCTGGCAGGCGTTCGCCCCACCACAACGATGGACATGGTGGATAGCGGCTTAAAGCGGATTCAGTCTTACCAGGAAACGTTGGATTACAACTGGTGGGATAAGTTCTGGGCCTCCTTATTTGGCGCATCTACGAATCTGGGAGGCCTCGACCAGAGCATGAAATCGGACTTCAATGCGAACAGAGTGGCAGAGCTGTCTGCCTATGTTGCGGAAATGGTCAGCGCCATTCAGCAGGGTGAACAGGTTCCGAAAGAAGATCTGGAAAATCTGCAGGCCATCGTGGAATTCCTGAATGGGCTGGACGTGACCGATACGGGCGCGCATATTCGCGAGGGCATTGCACAGGGCATGACGGAAGCGGGCTTTGACAGCGATGCAGAGACGGTAGCTGCCAATCTGGAAACAGCGCTGAACACGGCGCTGCAGATTGAATCGCCCTCCAAACGTGTCAAGCCCACCGGCGAGTATGTCGCGGCGGGTGTAGGCGAAGGCATGAGCGGATATGACTTCTCCGCTGACGCGCAGGACGCAGCTTCCGGCATTGAATCCGCTTTGCAGACCGCGCTGACGGGCGAAAGTCTGAAGAATGCCGGTACGGCTGCAGCGCAGGGTTTGAGCAATGCGATGACTTCTTACCCCATGGCGGATACAGGTCGCACACTTACAGCGAATGTGCGCTCGGCTGTTCAGTCCAGCCTGAATGGAAACACGCTTCGCTCTGCGGGCGTAAACGTCATGGCTGGTCTGAGAGCAGGCATCCTCGCTGGGCGCTCCGGCGTGATCTCCGCTATGCGCACTGCCGCCCGCGAAGCCGTAAATGCTGCCAAGAAGGAACTCAAAATCAAAAGCCCTTCGCAGGTTTTTCGGGATGAGGTCGGCACAATGGTTATGCGCGGTTTCGGTGCAGGCGTGCTGAAGGAGAGCAAGGAGCAGGCCAAGGTCATCCGCAATGCCTCACGCTTCCTGACCGGCGAAGCGCGGGAAGGCTCCATCGTTACCAACAGCAGCGATAACCGCAAAACCTATAACAACAACGTGTCCTCTACCATTCAGGTACAGCAGATGGTAGTACGGGACGAGCAGGACGTCCGCTCTTTGGCGGTAGAGATTGCGACGCTGACCAGACGGCAGCAGCGCGGAAAGGGGCTGAGACTCCTGTAATTTCACATGTTTATTTATCCATTCGCTGCACGCGCCAGATGTCGTATGAAATATACGCCAACAAACGAATTAAACAATAGCTATTCGTCGGAAAAATAACTTGCCAATTGTCGGAAAAAGCTTGAATAAATGCGTCGCTTAACGTATACTATAGTCAGTACGGTAAAGCGAGGTGTCCAGAATGATGCGGTACAGAAAACGAATTGCTGATGATATTTTGAAGCGGAAGCTGGAAGGAAAGGGCGCGGTTTTGATTGAAGGGCCTAAATGGTGTGGCAAGACCACTACTGCAGAACAGATTGCCGCCAGCATATTGTACATGGATGATCCTGAAAAGAAGGAACAGAACATAACCATGTCTGAGCTCAGTCCAAAGCGTCTGCTCAAGGGAGCAACGCCGCGGCTGATTGACGAATGGCAGCTCGCACCTAAATTATGGGATGCGATTCGCTTTGAGGTGGATCATCGCGGAGAATTAGGGCAGTTTATTTTGACCGGCTCTGCCGTTCCGGCGGACACCAGAGAAATCACGCATTCGGGGACGGGTCGCTTTACATGGCTTACGATGCGTCCGATGAGTCTGTATGAATCGGGCGATTCTACGGGAGAAGTCAGTTTGAAGGAACTGTTTTCGGGCACACCCGATCTGGAGGGAAGTTCGAATCTTGATATCGATCGTCTTGCTTTTCTGGTGTGCAGAGGAGGCTGGCCGCAAGCTGTAGACATGCGAGAGGAAATTGCGCTGGATCAGGCTCAGGATTATTATGACGCGGTCATTCACTCCGACATCAATCGAGCTGATAACGTACAAAAGAATCCTGAACGAGTTCGCAGACTGATGCGTTCCTATGCGCGAAACCAGGGTGGGCAGGTTCCGAATACTGCATTGGCACAGGATATTGCGGCAAACGATGAAACCTCTATCAATGAAGAAACAGTAGCTTCCTATCTGAATGCGCTGCGCAAAATATTTGTTGTAGAAGATATGCCCGCATGGAATCCAAATCTTCGTTCAAAGACGGCTATTCGTTCTTCCGATACGCGTTACTACATTGATCCATCAATTGCCGCTGCCGCACTGGGGATCGGGCCAAATGATCTGGTAAACGATCTGAAGACCTTTGGATTTCTTTTTGAAACGCTCTGCGTTCGAGATCTTCGCGTATTTGCAGACGCCCTGAACGGTGAGGTTTATCACTACCGGGATAAAGACGGACAGGAATGTGATGCTGTGATTCATTTAAGAAACGGCAGATACGGATTGATAGAGATCAAACTTGGCGGTGACAGGCTCATAGAGGAAGGAGCCAAAAGCCTCAAAGTGATGGATGAGAAAATCGACACCGATAAGATGTATGCGCCGTCTTTCCTGATGGTGCTGACTGGAACAGGAGACTTTGCGTATCGCCGCAAGGATGGCGTGTATGTCATTCCAATTGGCTGTCTGAAAAACTGAACTGTAATTTTCTGATATTTCTGAAGCGTTGCTTCTATGGGCAGCGCTTTTTGATTTCCGGAGGTGTTTTTTTGAACGACTGGTTTTCATGGAACGGGAAAAAATGTACGGAGTATGGCATTCATGTATTGGAACAGCCGCCGATTACCATTCCCGCCGAACGCGCAACGTTTACCAATGTGCCCGGCAGACCGGGCAGTCTGACGACGCTGGAAGGAGACGACGTTTATGATGATCTGATTCTGACAGCGCAGTGCATGATTTCCGATCCCAGCCGCATTTCTGATATTGCCGCTTACCTGAAGGGCAGCAGCACAGTTACCTTTGCCAACAGGCCGGGCGGCTTTTATTTTGCCCGGATCGTGAATCAGATCCCGTTTGAAAAGATTCTGCGGGGAAATCCACACCGGTCGTTTGCGGTGAACTTCCGCTGCAAGCCCTTCTGGTATCAGGAGAATGTGCAGCTTATCACGCTCACGACTTCCGGCACGTTTACCACCAACCCCGGCAGCGTCTATTCCGAGCCGGTCATTACGGTGTATGGTTCCGGAGAAATCACGCTCATGGTGGGCATGACCATTGTGGAACTGGATGGTATCACGGACAGCATTACGCTGGACACCCCGCTCATGGAAGCCTACAACGGCGCAATCAGCATGAACGGCAACATGAGCGGGGATTTTCCATCGCTGGCTCCCGGCGCAAATGCGGTTAGCTGGACGGGTAACGTGACGAAGGTGGTTATTCAGCCGAATTGGAGATATTTATAACTCCGTTAGCCTTTTGCTGAGTGCAACGATGTGATATAATACAATTCGAACAGGTACAGCGAAGCTGAAGGTGAATTGCGGGCAGAAGTGGTTGTTTCCGAAATGGAAATAGCCACTCCGCGAGGTGCTATAGGCCGGCACTGATCTGCGATGATATAATCAGTTTAGAATCAGCGGCGAGATCCGTGGACCGCAGTCGGTGAAAGGAGAAACCGATGGCAAAGAAAAAAGAAG
>SFGO01000103.1 GCA_004556545.1 Clostridiales bacterium | reverse complement strand
GCGCGCCGTTCTCAAAGGTGATGGTCACGGGGTTCGCGTCCACGGCGGTATAGCCTTCCGGCACCAGCTCGGCTTTCGGGCTGACCGTGTTGTTGCTTTTCGTGACGGTGACGGTATCCGTAGCGAATTCCGCGCCGTCCGCCACGTAATGCACGTTTACCATACCCGTGGCTTCGGGCCGCTGATAGGTGAAGGTCACGGCGCGCCGTTCTCAAAGGTGATGGTCACGGGGTTCGCGTCCACGGCGGTATAGCCTTCCGGCACCAGCTCGGCTTTCGGGCTGACCGTGTTGTTGCTTTCCGTGACGGTGACGGTATCCGTAGCGAATTCTGCGCCATCCGCCACGTAATGCACGTTCACCGTGCCCGCGGCCTCGCCCTTTTCATAGGTGAAGGTCACTTCCGTCAGGCTGGGCTGGCCGTTGGTGAACGTAATGCTCACCGGCTCCACCGAGACGGGCTGATAGTTCGCAGGCACCAGTTCTTCCTTGGGCGCGATAAAATTGTCGCTTTCGGTGACGGTAACGGTATCCGTGGCAAATTCCTGCCCGTTGGCTACATAATGAACCTTGATTTCCGCCCGGGCTTCCGGCTTCTGATAGCGGAAGGTAATGACGGAGGGCTGGGGCTGGCCGTCCACGAACGTCACCTGCACCGGGTCGGCCTCGAGGGGTTCGTAGCCTTCGGGCACAAACCGATCTTCCGGCGAGACCGTGGGTTCCTCCGTGGACACGGTCACATAAACGCCGCTGAACTCATTGCCGATCTGGTCCACATAGGACACGTACACCTGACCGATGCTGCCCAGCTGCACAAAATCGCTCACAATGTAGCCGACCTGCTCTTTGTTATCCTCGCCGAAATAACTGACATAGTACCAGTGCTTGCCCTCTGAGTCCAACTGAGCATGCACGGTGACAGGCGTCTTCTGGTTCAGCGCACAGATAACATTAACGCCGCTTTTCGGCGTAGCGCGGAAATTGATCGTTCCTTCTTCCGCGACCGTATAGCCGGGCACATCGTTCAAAGGCGTATAATTGTCATAGGCTTCGGGGCCTTTTTGGGTGGGCTCCTGCGTGGGCGTTTCCGGCTCGGGATTTCCAGTATCGCCGGTATTGCCGGAGTCACCTGTGTTCCCTGTATCGCCAGTGTTGCCCGTGTCGCCGGTATTGCCGGTGTTTCCGGTGTTGCCAGCGTCGCCGGTATTACCCGTGTCGCCGCTGTCCCCGCCGGGGGTGCTGACAGGCCGCATGTAGAAAATCACATCTCCGGAAACGCTGCCATCCTCATAGACCGTAACCGTCTGCGGCGAAGCGTCGACCGCTTCATAGCCGGGAATCTCACTCTGACGATCCGGCATGAACTGATATACGCCGGGAGCCACGTCATAGCGGGTATCATCCAGCAGCTGCTGCATGTCCTCGGTTGCATAAAGGATCGTGATGGTTCCGTTCACCGGCGCGGCCTGCGGAATCTGCTGGGTGGACAGATACACATAGCAGGCTCCGGCGTAGTCGGTCTTTTCCTCGTTGCGGTAGAACTCCACCAGCGCGACGGCCTGCGTCACGTCCGCCGCCGTTGCGTCCTGCTGGGACACCGGGGCGGTCTGGTCGGCATTCCACCAGAAATAGCTCACATTATAATAGTAGGGGCTTCCGTCCGCCACCCCCACGGTGATCTGCAGGGGCCACGCGGGGCTGTCCGTGGTCTGCGCCCAATAATAGGAGACCCCGTCCTCCCCCGTCGCCATCTGCCCCATGGCGGTGCCGGTCTGGCCGTTGGCGTCCGTGTAGGTCACATAGACCACCGGCACATTCGCCGTTTCCGTGGCCAGCGCCCCCAGCGGGGCCGCCAGCTGCAAAAGAATCATCAGCAGACTGGTCAAAAGGGCCAGTCCCTTTCTTCCGTATGATTGCGTCCCGAACATATTGCAGTTCCTCCTTGCCGTTTGTTCTGACCGAAAATCCCTGTCCGCACAGGCGGCGGGTAAGGATCTCCATGTTCATTTTAAGGGGAAAGCTCCGGCCTGTCAAGAAATTCAGGCCGCCTGTTCCCGTCCATTATGTTACAACTTCCGCGCCGATCTTTTTTTCGTCCCGCAAGGTTTATCCCACCCCTTTAGCGAATAAGAAGAAGGTAATTTCAAGGAGGCGAACAGCCATGTTGTCCGATGACCGTCAGCTGATCGAAACACCGATCAGCGAGGAAACCGTATTCCGGGGAGCCCTGATCGACGTGAGCCACATGCAGGTGCGTCTGCCCAACGGCCGCACCGCCCTGCGGGAGATCGTTCACCACAAGGGAGCGGCAGCCGTCGTTCCCATAGATGAGGAGGAATACGTCTATCTGGTACGCCAGCACCGGGTGGTCAACGACATGCTGACCTGGGAAATTCCCGCCGGAAAGCTGGATACCGCGGACGAGGATCCCCTGCACTGCGCCGTGCGCGAGCTGCGGGAAGAGACCGGCCTGAAAGCCGAGCACATGGAAAAGCTGAGCCACATCGTGACCACGCCGGGCTTCTGCACCGAGAAGATCGGCCTGTATCTGGCCACCGGCCTGAGCCAGCACGAGGATCATCCCGATGAGGACGAATTTCTCCGCGTCGCCCGCATTCCCCTCAAAGAAGCGGTGCAGCGGGTCATGAGCGGCGAATTTCAGGATGCGAAAACCGCGCTGGGGCTGCTCATGGCGTGGCAGAAGCTCCATCCTTCCTACAAATAAACGCGGAGCCGGAACGATTTCATGCAAAACCATCTGAATCTTTTTTCCAACCTGCCTACCCTGCGCACCGCGCGTCTGACCCTGCGCCCGGCCCGGATGAGCGACGCGGCGGATCTTTACGAATATTCCAAGGATCCCGAGGTGGCGCGGCACGTGCTCTGGGACGCGCATACCTCCATCCACCAGACCCGTTCCTATCTTCGGTTTCTCATCCGCCAGTACCGGGCCGGTCAGCCCTCCACCTTCGTCATCGTCTGGAACGAAAACCGCAAGGTCGTGGGCACCATCGGCTTTATGTGGGTGCAGCAGGAGAACCGCTCCGCCGAGGTGGGCTACAGCTTGAGCCGGGCCTACTGGAACCGTGGCGTCATGACCGAGGCGCTGGAAGCCGTGCTGAAATTCGGCTTTGACAGCCTGAGCCTGAACCGCATCGAGGCTCAGCATGAAAGCGACAACCCCGCCAGCGGCCGGGTGATGGAAAAGGCGGGCATGCGTCACGAGGGACGGCTGCGCCAGCGGGTCTACAACAAGGGCCGCTATGCCGATGTGGAGCTTTATGCCATCCTCCGGGACGATTTGCGTTTTTCCGTTCGTTAGATTAAAATAAAGCGCGGCGCAACGCCGAAAGAAAGGAGCTGCGGCCATGAGGCGATGGGAACAATGGAAGCGATGCAAGCAACGGAAGCAATGGAAACGCTGTCTGCTGCTGGGGCTTAGCTTGATCCTGCTGACCGGCTGCACCGCCAACCATGCCGAGGCCTACCGGCGGGCGCTGGACGTCTTCGCAGGCGGCGACTACGAGGAAGCGGCTCAGGCGTTCGAAAAGCTGGGGGACTATCAGCAGGCCGCCCAGTATGCCGCCTATTCCCGGGGGCTGGTGCTGTGGGAGCAGGGCGACTATCTGAGCGCGGAGCCTTATTTTGAGCAGTGCCAAACCCTGCTCATGGGCGAAAAGCGGTACGCCTATTGCCACGCCTTCGCGCTGGAAGCCGCCGGAGACGCGGCGGGCGCTGCCGAGGCTTTCGGCCAGCTGGGCGATTTTGAGGACGCTTCCCTGCGGCAGTATTACAACGAGGGCGTAGACGCGGAAAACCGCAAGGATTACGAAAAAGCGCTTTACGACTACACCGCCGCCGGGGATACAGCCGACGCCGCCGACCGGCTGCTGAACCTGCAGGGGCAGATCTACAACCGGGCCATCGAGCTTCGGGAGGCCCACTCTTACGAGGAAGCCATTTACCTTTTCACCCTTCTGGGGGATTATCTCAGCAGCGCCCGTCAGGCGGTGGAATGCGAGCAGATCTTCCGGGACGAACAGTACGCCCAGGCAGATGCGCTGGAGAGCAGCGGCAATCTGCAGGAAGCCTATGATCTCTTCTCCATGCTGACCGGCTTCCGGGACGCGGCCCAGCGGGCTTCGGATCTGGCTTCCCGGCTGGGCATTCAGGATACCAGCGAAACGGACAACGAATAACGAACGGAGGCCATTCCAATGGCAAAGCTCTATTTCCGCTACGGGGCCATGGGCTCCAGCAAAACGGCCAACGCCATCATGGTGCGCTACAACTATCTGGAGCGGGGGCAGAAGGTGCTCATGCTCAAGCCCAAGCTGGACAGCCGGGACGGCGAAACCATGGTGGCCAGCCGCTGCGGCCTTTCCTGCGCCTGCGGCTATATGGAGGAGATCGACGCCTACCCCGTGGAGGAATACGACTGCGTGATCGTAGACGAAGCCCAATTTCTGACCAAAGCCCAGGTGGAAAAGCTGGTGGAGATCGTGGACGACCGGCACGTGCCGGTCATCGCCTACGGCCTGCGCACGGACTTTCAGGGCAATCTATTTGAGGGCAGCAAATGGCTGCTGGCCTGGGCAGACACCATCGAGGAGGTCAAGACCATCTGCTGGTGCGGCAAAAAGGCCACCTGCAACGCCCGTATTCTGGACGGCAAGGTCATCAAGGATGGGGCGCAGGTCATGCTGGGCGGCAACGAAAGCTACGTCAGCCTGTGCCGCAAGCACTGGACCGAAGGCAGACTGAAGCCCTGAGTTTTCTCTGGCATGAATTTTCGGAAAGGAGGCGCCGCCATGGAGAAGCTGCGCCGGTTTATCTGGTATCTGGCGGGCAGGCTTTTTCTGCTGCTGACGCTGCTGAGCCTGTTCACCGTCACCTTTTACTACGCCATGAACGCCACCAACATCTATATCGTCTTAAAGGACGGCATGGCCAAGCGGGCGCAGGTCATCATGATGGAGGAGGACGCTTCCGAGCTGACCAAGTTCTTTCAGTCCAGCTACCTGCAGCGGGATCAGAACCTGCAGATCGCGCTGGAAGGAAAGAGCCCCTACACCTATTACACCGTGCGCGGCATCGACCACCGGCTGAAAATGACATGGATGTGGTGCTGGCCGTGGGACACCACCGCCCGGGCGGAGTTCACCGAGACCATTCCCCGCATCGACGGCCGGGTGAAAAGCTCGTCGGCGGAGGCGGCCCGGGCCCTGTACGGCGACGGCTTCGAGTATCCGCCCAAATGGCAGGGGGGCCGCTATTCGGCCACGCTGGTCAAGGAAAACGGCCAGTGGCATGTACGCAGCCTGACGCTGGTCAGTCAAGTGGAGGAATAACCTTTCTTTTTAGCCTTGAAGCAGGCACCGTCTCGCGGTATAATGGGACGGTGCTTTTTCGTTGCCTGTTTTTAAGAGAAGCGGCAAAGCTAAAACGGATAAAGGTGGAGTTTTTCATGGTGTTGTACATCGGTACGGAATCCATCCTGCCCCGCGCGATCCTTCTCCTTGCCGGGCTGGCGCTGTTTTGGGCGCTGGGCTTCTGGCAGGGAAGAAAGCGCGGTTTCGACCCGCTCACGCTGGGGCTGGCGTCCGTCCTCGCGCCCCTTTTGAGCGTGTTCTGCGCCCACTTTTTCTACCGGCTGGTCAATCTGGCCTACGATCCCCCTGCCTTTGCCGAATTTTTTGCCCTGTGGCAGGATGGACACATGCTTTACGGCGGACTGGTGGGCTGCCTGCTGGCGCTGTGGTGCTGCGGCGGAAAACGGGCCCTTCGTCTGATGGACGCCTATGCGCCCTCCATGGCGCTGATGATCGCCGCCTTCCGGCTGGCCGAGGGCATCGGCGGACAGGGGTATGGCGAATACGTCTATGAAGAAAGCTTCTTCTGCCGTTTTCCCTTCATGATGTTTGATCCCTCCTACGAGCTGTGGGCCTGGGCGCTGTTCATGGCGGAAGCGCTGGTGGCGCTGGTGCTGTTCGTGGTACTGCTGTGTCGGAAGGATCGGCGGGACGGCGACGGCATCCTGCTGCTTCTGGGGCTCTTTGCCGCCGCGCAGATCGTATTGGAAAGCCTGCGCCGCGACGAATTTCTGCGCTGGGGCTTCGTCCGCTGCGAGGAGCTGTTCAGCGCCCTGACCGTGGGGCTGGCGCTGTTTGGCTATCAGCGGCTTTCCCAAAAGGGCAAGGTGCTGCAAAAAGCCCTTTGCTGGGTCTTTTACCTGCTGCTGGTCGTCTTCTGCATCCTGCTGGAATTTGCCACCGAGGGCCGGATCCCCTTCCTGCGCTTTTTGGATGTGGAGGGCTGCTACGGCTGCATGGCCGCCGCCTGCGTTGGACTCATGGGCTGTGTGCTCTGGATGCGTTCCTTCGGCGCGGAACGGGCGAAGACTGCCGACAAGGGCGGGCTAACCGCGCTCTGCCTGACGCTGGCGCTGCTGACGCTTCCCGCCCTTTCGCTGGCGGAAGGCGAGGCTCTGCCCCAGATGAACCCCGTGACCTTCCCTGCAATTTCCTATACCGCTCCGGAAAACGCCAAGGACAACTACAAACCTGACAGCGACGCTTTCGGTGCGGATGACCTTTCCTATCACGATGATTCCATCGACGTGCAGCTTCATCGGGTTCGGGTGCATGACACCGACGTGACCGTGGCCTTCATTCAGATCGCCAACGCCAGCCAGATTCGCAGTGAGCTGGCCAAACCCTATCCGCAGAAGGCCACCATGCGGGCCAGCGTCATCGCCCAGAAGGTGAACGCCGTTTTTGCCATCAACGCGGACTGGTTTACCTACCACGACGCGGGCATCATCTACCGCAACGGCGTGCTTCTGCGGGAGCGGGAGGACGAAAGCTACGACGGGCTGGTCATTGACGATCAGGGCGATTTCCACATTATGTCGCCCATGACGAAGGAAAACTTCGCCAAGCTGGAGCGGCCCGTGCTGCAATCCTTCGCCTTCGGCCCCGTGCTGGTGCTGAATGGCGAAGCGCAGACCTTCCCCGACCGAAAAGTGACCTACGCCCAGCGGGTCGCCATCGGCCAGATCGACCATCTGAAATACGTCGTCGCCGTTTCAGACGGCTACATGCAGGAAAATTCCACGGGCCTGAACATGGATCAGATGGCCCAGCTCATGCAGGAGCTTGGTTCCGTCACCGCCTACAATCTGGACGGCGGGCAGTCCTCCAGCATGATCATGCACAACGTCAAGATGAACGCCGAGCCCAAGGTCATGCGGGCCGTCGGCGACATTCTCTACTTTGTTACGGCGATTCCCAACGACTGAAGCTCATCCCAATGAAAAAACAAAGGAGGACTTTTTCTCATGAAGCATCTGATTCGCCTGTTATCCCTGATTTTGTGCGCGGCGCTCTGTCTGGGCGTATGCGCCGCCTCTGCGGAGACGCTGCCGGAGATCGGCAGTGAGCTCACCTTCGGCCACTACGAGCAGGACGAGGACCTGACCAACGGTCAGGAGCCCATCGAATGGATTGTTCTGGATGTGGACGAAGCCAACCAGAAGGCGTTTCTTCTGAGCAAGTACTGTCTGGAGACCCGTGTGGTCTACCCGGAGCGGGTGCCCATGTACTGGGGCGCTTCCACCCTGCGGGAGTGGATGAACGGCGAATTCCTGAACGCGGCCTTTACCGCCGAGGAGCAGGAAAGGATTCTGACCACCACCGTCACCAACGAAAATCCTCACGGCATGAAGGGGGCCGGCGCGGACACGGAAGACAAGCTGTATCTGCTCAGCCACGAAGAAATCCTGCACTACTTCCCGGAGCAGTCCAGCCGCATGGCCTATGCCACGGAGCACGCCAAGGCGCAGGGCTGCACCATCGGCGAGAAGACCGGTGCCTGCCGCTGGTGGCTGCGCACCACGGGTGCCCGCAAGATGGACATGTGGGGCGTTCGGGTGGACGGCCGTCTGACGGCCTACGGCATGCAGGACGTAGACTGGCCTACCAACACGGTTCGTCCGGTGTTCTGGATGGATTACTCGAAGTAAGAGGGACGACATATCTAAAAGAGGCTGCGGAATGCAGTCTCTTTTTGTATGGGGATGGGAAGGGGCTGACGCGCCGACTCCGGCGCGAGGGCAGGACTTGCAGCCCTATAGGGCGCTCGATTGCTTCGAGTGGCGATCCGAAGGGGGTGCAGGCAAACAACAAGCGGGACGCACGGCAGTGCGGGCCGCGCCGATTGTTTGCCCCGAGGAAAGTCCCCAGTGTTTTCTCGCCGACTACGGTCCGAAGGGGTGCAGGGGGCGAGCGGAAAGCCCCCTGCATTGCGTCAATAGAAGACAACTTTGCCGTAAGCAGTCCCCCTTTGGCAGAGATTGACGCGCCGACTCCGGCGCGAGGGCAGGGCTTGCAGCCCTATGGGGCGCTCTATTGTTTCAAGGGGCGAACCGAAGGTTTCCAAAGGGCGAGCGGAAAGCCCTTTGGTGCGCCCGCAGGCGCAA
>SFGO01000102.1 GCA_004556545.1 Clostridiales bacterium | reverse complement strand
CCGGTGGGCACAACCGCCGCAGGCGGTTAGCGACCCGCAGGTGTGACACGAAACGAGCGGGGACTACGGCAGTAGTCCCTGCGACGATTGAGTGGCAGCACTGCCTCCTGCACCTCCACTTTTTTGACACTCTGAGATGGACACCCCTCTGTCATTGACGAACCGTTTTTCCTTCGCCGTGCTTGACAGTTTCCTGTGTTCATGATAGGATTTTTGTGAATTCGTTGCGTATGCAACCAAATTAAAATAGGAGAAATACCATGCCGTCCTTTACCCATAGTCTGAACATCATCGGCCGCTGCACTCAGATGCAGCGGAGCGCTGGTCTAAAAAAACTGGGCATCTGCGGCGGACAGGTGCCCTATCTGCTGCGCCTGTGCCGCTGCCCCGGCCTGACGCAGGAGGAGCTGGCCAAGGCGCTGTATTTCAACAAATCCACCGTTACAAGACAGATCGCCGCGCTGGAAAAGCAGGGCCTTGTCCGCCGGGAACCCAGCCGGGAGGATCGCCGCTGCCAGCTGGTCTATCCTACGGAGCAGGCATTGGAGATCATCCCGCTGGTGCGGGAGCTGGTACGCGGCTGGAACGACTATCTGCTGGCCGATATGACGGCAGACGAGCGTGACCAGCTGCAAGCGCTGATGGAGCGGGTCTCTCAGCGGGCACGGGACTTTATCGACCGGGAAGTGGGGTGGGACGGATGAAACAGATCATGGGCTATCTGAAGCCGCTGCTGGGACGGATGCTGACCGGCTTCGGCATCAAGCTGGCGGGCACCGTGATGGATCTGGCCATTCCTTGGATTCTGGCCCACATCATCGACGAAATCGTGCCCACGGGCGACAAACGGGCCATTTTCCTCTGGGGCGCTGGCATGGCCCTGTGCGCGGTCATTGCGCTGGCGGGCAACGTCATCGCCAACCGCCGGGCCTCCGCCGTATCCCGGGACGCGACCCGCCGCATCCGCCGCGACCTGTTTGAAAAAATCGAGCACCTCTCCGCCCGCCAAATGGACGAGCTGACCGTGCCCAGCCTGATCTCCCGGCTGACCAGCGACACCTACAACGTCAACCAGACGCTGGGCCGGATGCAGCGGTTGGGCGTGCGCGCGCCCATTCTGCTCACCGGCGGCATCATCGTTACCATGCTGATGGACTTCCGGCTCAGTCTGGTGCTGCTGATGACCCTTCCCCTGCTGACGCTGGGCGTTGCGCTGATCTCCCGACGGGGTCTTTCCCTGTATGGAACCGTTCAGCAGAATGTGGACCGGATGGTGCGTACTGTCCGGGACGATATTACCGGCATTCGGGTCATTCGCGCCCTGTCCAAGGGCGATTATGAATGCGCCCGCTTTCAGCGGGACAGCGAGGCGCTTTCCCGCAGCCAGATCCACGCTGACGCGGTGATGGCGGCTACCAATCCGATGATGCAGCTTCTGCTCAATCTGGGGCTGACGGCGGTGGTGGTCTGCGGGGCGTACTGGGTCAATCTGGGGCTGACCAAGCCCGGAAGCATCATCGCGTTTCTGACGTATTTCACCATCATTCTCAACGCCATGATGTCGGTGAACAAGATGTTCGTCATGCTTTCGCAGGCGGCGGCCTCCGCGAACCGGATCGCCGAGGTGCTGAATCTGCCGGACGAAGCGCCTCAGGGCGGGCTGAAGCGGCTGGAAAACCAGTCCCGCATCGTCTTCGACAAGGTGTGCTTTTCCTACGCTCAACCCGCCCACGGATACGATCTGGGGCCTGTCACCCTGTCGGTGGGCCGGGGCGAAACGCTGGGCGTAATCGGCGCCACGGGCAGCGGCAAAACCACGCTGATCCAGCTATTGCAGCGGTTCTATCCGCCGGATGAAGGCGCGATCTACGTGGACGGCGAAAACATCGCCGGAATGGAGGAAGCCCGGCTTCACGGCCTGTTCGGCGTGGCGTTCCAGTCGGACGCTTTCTTTGCGGGCACCATTTATGAAAACATCGATCTGGGCCGCGGCCTGCCCCGGGAAGCCATTGAAAAAGCGGCCCGCTGCGCGCAGGCCGAGGAATTCATTCTGGCCACGCCGGAGGGCTACGATCATCCCGTCCGGGCCAAGGCGATGAACCTGTCCGGCGGACAGAAGCAGCGGCTGCTCATTGCCCGGGCGCTGGCCGGAAACCCGGAAATTCTCATTCTGGACGATTCTTCCAGCGCGCTGGACTACCGCACCGACGCTCTGATGCGGGCCGCCATTCGGAAGGAATACCCGGACGCCACCATCGTACTGGTGGCGCAGCGGGTCAGCTCCGTCAAAAACGCAGATCAGATTTTGGTGCTGGAGGAAGGCCGGATGGCCGGGCTGGGCACCCATGACGTTTTGCTGCGGGATTGCCCGCTGTACGCTCAAATTGCCAGAATTCAGATGGGAGGGGACGACGATGCCGCCGCGTAACGGAGTCATCCAAAAGCCGCGCAACGCCCGGGGAACGCTGCTTCGGCTGGGCAAATACCTGTGGAAAAGCGCGCCCCTGCTGATTTTGGCCCTGAGCCTAAGTGTGGCCGGGAACCTGTTCCAGCTCATCGGCCCTACCCTGTGCGGTAAAGCCATTGACGCGGTAGCGGGCGGAAAGGGCAAGGTGGACTTTGCCACCGTTTTCTCCTATGCCCGGCTGATGGTGCTGTTCTACGCCGCGTCGGCGGGCCTTGGGTATCTGGTGCCTCAGATCGTGCTGCGCATCAGCCAGAAGACCGTGCGCATGATGCGGGCCGACCTGTTCGCTAAGCTGATGCGTCTGCCGGTGCAGTACTTCGACACCCGGCAGACCGGCGATATTCTGAGCCACATCAGCTACGACATCGACACCGTCAACACTTCGCTTTCCAACGATCTGGTGCAGATTTTGACCAGCGTCATCACCGTAGCGGGCGCGCTGAGCATGATGATCCGCATTTCACCGCTGCTGGTGCTGGTCTTCGCAGTGACGGTTCCCCTGTCGGTGCTGTTCACCCGGTTCATGACCCGCCGGGTACGGCCCCTGTACCACAACCGCTCCAAGTGTCTGGGCGAAATGAACGGCTTTGTGGAGGAATACGTTTCCGGGCAGAAGACCATCCGGGCCTATCATCGGGAGGCGGACGTGCTGAAGCGCTTCGAGCAGAAAAACGAAGCCGCCGTGGAAAGCTACTACCGGGCGGAATATTACGCCAGCATTACCGGCCCCTCGGTGAATTTTATCAACAATCTTTCCCTCACCCTCATCAGCCTGTTCGGCGCGCTGATGTACCTTGGCAGGCAAATCACGCTGGGCAATATTTCTTCCTTTGTGCTGTATTCCCGCAAATTTTCCGGCCCCATCAACGAAGCGGCCAACATTTTCAGCGAGCTTCAGTCGGCTCTTGCTGCGGCGGAGCGGGTCTTTGAGCTGATGGACGAGCCGGAGGAGCCTGCCGACCTGCCGGAGGCCAAGCCGCTGGAGGTTCGGGAAGGCCGGGTGGACATCGAGCATCTGAACTTCGGCTACGATCCGCACCGGCTCATTCTGCGGGACGTGAACCTGACCGCCGAACCGGGCGGCATGATCGCCATCGTCGGCCCTACGGGCGCGGGAAAGACCACGCTGGTCAACCTGCTGATGCGCTTTTACGACCCGCAATCCGGGACGATCACCATCGACGGCCAGTCCATCCACCATGTCACCCGTTCCAGCCTGCGGGGCGCATTTTCCATGGTTTTGCAGGACACTTGGCTGTTCAACGGCACCGTTCACGACAATATCGCCTACGGGAATCCCGGCGCGACCCGGGAAAAGGTGATCGAAGCGGCCAAAGCGGCTCACATTCACGGCATGATTCAGCGTTTGCCCAAGGGCTATGACACGCTGCTGACCGAGGACGGCGTAAATATTTCCAAGGGGCAGAAACAGCTGATGACCATCGCCCGAGCCATGCTCCAGCCCGCCCATCTGCTCATTCTGGACGAGGCCACTTCCAACGTGGACATCCGCACCGAAGCGCTGATTCAGGAGGCCATGCGGGCGCTGATGCGGGACAAAACCTGCTTTGTCATCGCCCACCGGCTGTCCACCATCCGCAGCGCCGATCTGATTCTGGTGGTGCAGGGCGGCCAGATCGTGGAGCAGGGGCGGCATCAGGAGCTTCTCCGCCGGAACGGGGCCTACGCTGCCCTGTACCGGGCGCAGTTTGCCTGAAAAAACTTTTTCATCGCTGCCTTTCAGAACGCTCCCTGCAAAAAATCCGTCTTTCTATGGACGCGCCCTAAACAGATATGGTAAAATATTCCTAACCATTCAAAAGAGGTGATCGCATGGAATCCATGATCCGGGATATGGGGTTGGCCCCGCAGGGGATTCAGAAGATCGACTGGGTCGAAAAGCATATGCCCGTTTTGAGCGGCATTGCCAAACAGTTTCGGGAAGAGCAGCCCTTTGCCGGGCTGAAAGTGGTGGTCAGCGTCCATCTGGAGGCAAAGACCGCCTATCTGGCGCAGGTGATCCACGAGGGCGGCGGCGAAGTATACGCCACCGGCTCCAATCCGCTTTCCACGCAGGATGACGTATGCGCGGGGCTGGCCAGCCGGCGCGTGACCGTACTGGCGACCCACGGCTGTACGCTGGAAGAATATCATGATTTCCAATGCAAGGCCCTGTCGGTCAAGCCGGACGTTATCATCGACGACGGCGGCGACATGGTGCATATTCTGCATGAGGAGCATCCCGAGTGGGCGGTCAACCTGCGGGGCGGCTGCGAGGAAACGACCACCGGCATCATCCGTCTGCGCAACCGGGCCAAGGCCGGTCAGCTGAACTTCCCCATGTTCAACATCAACGACGCGGACTGCAAGCATCTGTTCGACAACCGCTACGGCACCGGTCAGAGCGTGTGGGACGGCGTCATGCGCACCACCAATCTGGTGGTGGCGGGCACCACGGTCGTGGTAGCCGGATACGGCTGGTGCGGCAAGGGCGTAGCCATGCGGGCCAAGGGACTGGGCGCGAAGGTCGTTGTGACCGAAGTAGACCCGGTTAAGGCCATTGAGGCCGTGATGGACGGCTTTACCGTGCTGCCTATGGCAGAAGCGGCCAAAATCGGCGACTGGTTCGTCACCGTGACCGGCTGCGACGGCGTTATCCGTCCCGAGCACATGCTGGAAATGAAGGAAGGCGCGATCCTGTGCAACGCGGGCCACTTCGACGTGGAGGTGGACGTGGCCGGGCTGCGCAAGCTGGCGAAGGAAAGCCGCGAGGTGCGGCACAACATCGAGGGCTTCCTGCTGCCCAACGGCAGAACCATTTATCTGCTGGCCGAGGGGCGGCTGGTGAATCTGGCGGCAGGCGACGGCCATCCGGCGGAGATCATGGATATGAGCTTTGCCCTGCAGGCCGAATGCGCCCGCCGCATGGCGGAGTGCGGCCGGGAGATGAAGCCCGATCTGTACTCCGTGCCGGTGGACATCGACAAGGCCGTGGCCACCCGGAAGCTGACCGCGCTGGGCGTATCCATCGACGTTCTGTCCGAGGAACAGAAAGCCTATCTGGGCGTATAATGCGCCCGAAAGCAGAGAAGAACATACGTATGAAAGGGGAAATGTTCTGATGAAGCGCAGAATCGGTATCCTGACCAGCGGCGGCGACTGCCCGGGTCTAAACGCGGCCATCCGCGGCGTTGCCCGCGCCGCTTACGAAATGTTTGACGCGGAGATCATCGGCATCCGCAACGGCTACGGCGGACTGATCGAGGGCGACTATCAGGAAATGCGCAAAAAGCAGTTCTCCGGCATCCTGACGCTGGGCGGCACCATCCTGGGCACCAGCCGCACGCCCTTCCGCAACATGCGGGTGATTGAAGAAAATGGCGTGGACAAGGTAGCGGCCATGAAAAAGACCTATAAGGATCTGGAGCTGGATTGTCTGGTCACGCTGGGCGGCAACGGCACCCACAAGACCGCCAACCTGCTCAGCGAAGAGGGTCTGAACGTCATCGGCCTGCCCAAGACCATTGACAACGATATTTACGGCACCGACTTTACCTTCGGCTTCCATACGGCGGTGGACATTGCCACCGAGGTCATCGACCGCATCCACACCACGGCCACCAGCCACGGCCGCTGCATGGTCATTGAGATCATGGGCAACAAGGCGGGCTGGCTGACGCTCTATTCCGGCGTGGCGGGCGGCGCGGATGTGATCCTGCTGCCGGAGATCCCCTACGACATCAACCGCGTGGCGGAAACGGTGGAGGCTCGGGCCAACAGCAAGAAGCCCTTCTCCATTCTGGCCGTGGCGGAAGGCGCCATGAGCGTGGAAGAATCCAAGATGAAGAAAAAGGAGCGGGAAGCCTACCGCGCTTCTCTCCCCTATGACTGCATCTCCAAGCGCATCGCGGCGCAGCTGCAGGAGCTGGTGGGCGTGGAAGCCCGCAGTGTGGTTCCCGGCCACATTCAGCGCGGCGGCAGCCCCAGCGCCTACGACCGGGTGCTGTCCACCCAGTTCGGCGTTCATGCGGCCCAGCTGATCCGGGACGAGCATTACGGCGTCACCGTGGCCCTGAAGGGCAACAAGATCGTCCACAACGATCTCAAGGACATCGCCGGCGTGCCCAAGCCCGTGCCCATGGACGACCCGGTGGTCGTCACCGCCCGCAATATGGGTATCAATATGGGCGACTAAGAGCAAGGAAGAGTTTTGTCGCGGAGCAAATACTCCGCGATTTTATTATGCTTTTTTACCCGGCAGTCGGAAGGAATCCCGGAGGGAAATCTTGCCCTGCGGACGGGAATATGCTATGCTGACAAAAGACGGAATTCCGTCCGAAAGGAGAAGACCGGCGATGCTGCCGACGCTGTTCGGGGTATTTTTGAAAATCGGAGCGTTTACCTTTGGCGGCGGATATGCCATGATCGCCCTGCTGGAAAACGAATTTGTGCAGAAGCGGGGCTGGATGGATCAAAAGGAATTCGTGGATATGGTCGCCATTGCGGAGTCCACGCCCGGCCCGGTCGCGGTGAACGCTGCCACCTATATCGGCTACAAGATGGCCGGAACAGCCGGGGCGGCGCTGGCGACGCTGGGCGTATGCCTGCCATCCTTCGGGATCATCTATCTGATTTCTCTGTTCTTTGATGCATTCCTCGGCCTGAAGCTGGTTGACTGCGCCTTTCGAGGCATTCAGATCTGCGTGATCTATCTGATTCTGAGCGCCGGTTGGAAGCTATGGAAAGGGCTGGAAAAAACGCCCCTGAACCTGCTTCTGCTCGGCAGCGTTTTTGCCGCCATGCTGATCTGCTCGGTGCTGGCCGTGTCGTTTTCTTCCATCTTCTACATTCTGCTGGGCGGTCTGATCGGTCTGGCAGTCTATGGAGCTGCGCGCCTGAAAAAGAAGGGAGGCGGACAGCCATGATCTTTTTGAAACTGTTCCTGACTTTTCTGGAGATCGGCACGGTTTCCTTCGGCGGCGGTTACGGCATGATCTCGCTGGTGCGGGAAGCGGTTCTCAGCAACGGCTGGCTGACGGAAGAAGAATTTCTGAACCTGATCGCCGTATCGGAATCCACGCCCGGCCCCATCGCCGTGAACACCGCCACCTTCGTAGGCTCCACGCAGGCGGGCTTTTTCGGCGCGCTGGCGGCGACGCTGGGCGTTGTGCTGCCCTCTTTTGTCATCATTCTGGTGATTGCGGCGCTGATCCGCAATTTTCTCCAATACGCCGGAGTCCAGGCGTTTCTGTCCGGCGTGCGCCCCTGCGTGGTTGCCATGATTTTGGCCACCTCCGTTACCATGGGGCTGAAAGCGCTTTTCCGTTTTCAGCATTGGGGTGATTCTTTCCTGCCGGACTGGAAAAGCATTGCGATATTTGCGCTGCTATGGGGGACGCATTTTCTTTGGAAAAAAGTGCGAAAAAAAATGCCTTCCCCCATTGCTATGATCGGGTTTTCGGCGTTGCTGGGAATCCTGCTGTACGGCATCTGACCTTGTGCGTTCATTCAAAAAGCCAGCGTGTTCAGATACACGCTGGCTCAGTCTGTCGAAAAACCCAAAGTTGGCCGCCGTTGCCCGCAAACAGCGCTTTGCGGCCCGCCCTGCCGCATGGCGTGGCGGGCTTCGGACTGCGGTAGCCCTTCGGGCGGTCCTCGTCCTCGATGCTTCGCATCCTTAAGCTGGTTTGCGGGGAAAGTGCTGCGGCACAAGGGTTAGGGGCTCCGTTCCGCAACCTCAATCATCGTCTTTGGCACTGCCGTGCCAAATCCTCGTTTCGGTTGACGGCTGTCAGTCGCTAGCTGCCTTCGGCA
>SFGO01000101.1 GCA_004556545.1 Clostridiales bacterium | reverse complement strand
TTGCGCCTGCGGGCGCACCAAAGGGCTTTCCGCTCGCCCTTTGGAAACCTTCGGTTCGCCCCTTGAAACAATAGAGCGCCCCATAGGGCTGCAAGCCCTTCTCCCGCGCCGGAGTCGGCGCGTCAAGCCCCACCGCGGGCAGGGATTGCGCCTGCGGGCGCACTGGGGGCTTTCCGCTCGCCCCCAGTCCCCTTCGGGCCGCACTCAGCGCGTCCATAACACCCCATTTTCCAAAAAAAGGAGGTCCGCACCAACCATGCTGGGAATCCTCTGTTCCCTGTTCTTTTTGCTTTTCTTTCTGGCCGGAGGCGTGTTCCTGACCAGAATGCTGCTGCCAAGGCGGAAACCCGTGCTTCGGGTCTATCTGGGCCTGAGCTTGGGCCTTTTCCTGATGATGTGGCTTCCGGTGCTGTGGGCCTATGCGGTGCGGTTTTCCTACGCGGCCCATGGACTGGCGGCGGGGTCGCTTGTCGTCCTGTGCGTTTTGGGCTGGGTCTGCCGGGATCAAACGAAACCCGCGCCCATGGATGAACAGCAGAAGAAACTCCTGCTGGCGCTTGCCGTGATGGTGATCCCGCTGGGCGTGGTCAGCGGGTATCTGCAATATACCCATTCGATTCGTCTGGCCGCCGACGGCTCCTATCACGTGGGGCAGAGCACCTACGGCGACCTGAGCCTACATCTGGCCATCTGCACCAGTATCATCAACGCCAAATTCCCGCTGGAAAACAGCCTGATGCTGGGAGCCACCATGGCCTATCCCTACCTGTCGGATTCGGTGGCGTCCACCTTCTATCTGTTCGGGATGCCGCTGAATGCCGCCATGGCCTTTACCGGCACGCTGATGATGCTGCTTACCTATACCGGCTACGGCCTGCTGGCCGATCAGCTGTGCCGGAAGAGGGGCGCGCGCTGGCTGGCGTTTTTTCTGCTGTTCCTGAATGGCGGACTGGGGTTCTTCTTTACCCTGTCGGGCCGGGTGGAGGACGGCGTGATCACCACCTTCTGGGATAACCTGCGCACGGTGATGCAGGGCTATTATAAGACCCCCACCAATCAGCCCGACCCCAATAATCTGCGCTGGTCCAATATCGTGGCGGATCTGCTGATCCCCCAGCGGGGTCTACTGGGAGGCTGGACCATGCTGATGCCCTGCCTGAACCTGCTGCTTCCGCCGCTGTGCCGGGGCGAAAAGCACGAGACCCGGGCGCTGGTGATGCTGGGCGTGATGGCGGGCGGACTGCCCCTTCTGCATACCCATAGCTATCTGGCGCTGGTGCTTTTGTCGCTGGGAGCCTGCGCTTATTCCGTGTTCCGGGACGGCGACAGGGCGGGCCGCTGGAAACGGTTCCGCCCGTGGGTTCTGTATGCCGCCATCGCCGCGGCCCTGTCCCTGCCCCAGCTTTTGTGCTTCACCTTCGTGCAGGCAACGGAAAGCAATCACTTCCTGCGGTTCCAGTTCAACTGGTGCAACAACCGGGGCGGCAGAGGGCTGGTGGATCCCTATTTCTTCTTCTATATCAAGAACGTTGGCTTTCCCTATCTGCTGATCCTGCTGGCGCTGCTGAAGCGAAAGCCGAAGCATCCGCAGGCCCCCGGCGCGGCGGAAGAAGCGGCGGCGGTGCGCCAGTACCGGCTGATTGCCTGCGGCGCGTTTCTGATCTACGGCATTGCGGAATTTATCCTGTTCCAGCCCAATGAGTATGACAATAATAAGCTGCTGTATGTGTGGTTCGCCCTGTGCCTGCCCATGGCGGCGGATTACGCCGTCGAGATCTGGCAGCGGCTGAAGGGGCTGGCCGGGCGGCGGGTCATAGCGGGATTGTTCCTGTTCTGCTGCTTCTTCGGTTCCGCGCTGACGGTGGCCCGGGAATGGGTCAGCGATTATCAGGCCTACAGCCGCTCGGATATTCAGGCGGCGGAATTTATCAAGGAAAATACGCCGGAGCATTCGGTGTGGCTCACCGGCAACGAGCATCTCAACCCGGTCAGCTCGCTGGCGGGACGGACGATCCTCTGCTCCAGCGAATCGTACCTGTACTATCACGGCTTCGATACCTGGCCCCGCCGGATGGAAATCGCCGCCTTCTTTGAAGACCCGGCGGAAAATCTGTCGCTCCTGAAGAAATATCAGGTGGAATATCTCTACGTCAGCGCCTACGAGCGCAGCGCCAGCTGGTTTGACCTGAACGAAAGCGCGCTGGAAGCGCTGTTCCCTGTGATCTACGAGGACGAGGGCGGCCAGCACCGTATTTTCCAGATTCCGGAGGAATACCGCCAATGAACCGATTTTTGCGCTACTCTCAGGAAAAAGGCCGGAAGATCCGCATGATGCTGATGCTCAACGGCCAGCTTGCGCAGAAGACGGCGCTTGTGTTAAGCTATGACGGGCAGAACGCCGTCCTGCAGCTGGGCCAGCGGAAGCAGCCCGTCACCGTGCCCCTTGCGGATATTCTCAGCTGCGATTACGCCCGGGGCGATACCGGGGAGGAATGAAGCGAAGCGTTATTTTGAAGCGTTTTCTTTGAAGTGTTTCCTTCAAAAATCAGGAAAGAGTGTGGAACAATGTTTCATAAAATCAAGGATTATCTGGAAAAACACCCCAAACAGTATGAACTGCTGCGCTACCTCATCGCCGGAGGGCTGACCACGGTTCTGAGCATGGTCATTTCCTATGGAATGGAATTTCTGCTGGCCGCCCGGCCCGAACGGACGGAGGGCTTTTTGCAGTGGGTGATCGACTGCATCAACGCCGCCACGGCGAAGCAGGTGATGATCGCCAACGCGGTCAGTTGGGTGATCGCCGTGCTGTTCGCCTTCTGGATCAACCGGAAGATGGTGTTCCGGGTCAAGGGCGGCACCGGCGCTTCCGTGCTGCGGGAGCTGGGAGAATTCGCGCTGGGCCGGGTGCTGAGCTTCGCCCTGTTTGAAGAAGGCATGGCCTACCTGCTCAAGCTGATCGGCGTGAGCAATGTGGTCAACCGCATCATTGTGCTCGTCGTGGTGATGATCTTCAATTATGTGGTCAGCAAGTTCTGGGTGTTCAAAGAAAAAAAGGAAAAAGCCTGACCAGCATCCGGCAGACGCCATACGCCGCCGCCCCGTGAAGCAACCTGAGCAGAAGCAGCTTCCCGGGGCGGATGCTTTTGCCGAGAAACAATAGGTTCTGCATCCAGATGCTCAGCCCGCCGAAGCTGCACAGGGCGCACAGCAGGGGCAAATCGGGCGTGGGGGAAACGTCCAGCAGGGCGTGCGCGCCGCCGCCGATTTCCAGAAGGGCCCATAAGAGGGCCGGAACTTCCGGGTGATTTGCCGCCCAGCCCGGCAGCAGAAAGGAAAGCCCTTGCCGGAAAAAGGCCGCCAGAATGGAAAACAGCATCATGGCGCCGCACACGGACAGAAGGGCCGTGCCTGCCTGCCGCAGGCTGTCGGGCAGCGCCGCCAGCAGGGACACGCGCCCCGCCGTCCGTTCCTCCGGGCGGACGGTCTCCGCCTTCTCCATGGAGGAAAAACGGCGGGACAGCCCGTGAATCAGCCCGGCTGCGGCCAGCGCGCCCAGCCAGTGGGCGGTCAGCAGCAGCCAGCCTCCCGACGGGTTTGGCAGGCGGCTGCCCAGCGAGCCCACGAAAAACAGCGGGCTCATGACCCCTGTCGCCGCCGCTAAGGGCAGAAGCGCCCGTTCGGGCAGCTCGCCCCGTTCCCACAGCCCCTCCAGCCGTTGGGCCGACGCGGGCGAACCCGCCAGCCAGCAGAAGCCCACCGTCATCCAGCGCCTTTCCCGTCCGCTCAGCCGGGCGGACAGGCCGTTTAAGACCATCATGGGAAACAGCGCGGGCATGACGCTGCGCACAAATACCCCCGCCGCGCCGTTGACTGCGTTCAGCACCGTGTCCGAATCCAGCAGCATCAGCGCCGCCAGCCCAAAGATCCATGCCATTCAATCCCTCCCAAGCGTGTCTTTTCCAGCTTATGCGGCCCGTTTGCCCGTCATTTCCGGCAGGCATGGGCAAATTCGTTTCAAAAAGTTCACAGTTTATGCAACAAAACGTCACCTTGCTACGTCATACTATATGTGAGGTGATCGCATGGCAACGATTTTGATTTTTTCCGAAAACTGGCAGATCGCGCATAAGCTCTGCGATTCCTATGCAAAGGAGAAATTTGACGCAAGATTATGCAGCGATCCTGACCAGATTCCCGCCGCGGATGAAAACGGCGCGCCCCTGATGGTGATCGACGCGGCAATGAAATGGGTGGCCTGCCGTCCAATCTTCGAGCGGTGCCGCCAGACGGGGAGCCCCATTCTGTTCGTCACCGGCGACCGGCGCATGAGCGACCATCTGCTGGCCCTGTATCCGGGCCGTTCGGACGTGCTGGTAATGCCCTTCAGCCGGAAGACGCTGGCGGAAAAGACCCGCGTGCTTCTTGGCGGCGAAGCGCCCGCCCGGGAGATCTCCGTGGACGAGGACGCGCAGGTGGCCCTGCTCAACGGCCGCCGGGTGGAACTGACCGCCCAGGAAATGGCCCTGCTGCTGGCCCTGATGAATCAGCCCGACACCCCCGTCAGCCGGGAACAGCTGCTGCGGGAAGCCTGGGGCTACCAGAGCATGGGCGAGACCCGCACCGTGGACGTGCATGTGCAGCGCCTGCGCAAAAAGCTGGGCGAGGACTGGATTGAGACGGTCTATAAGTGCGGCTACCGGCTGCGGCTGGCATAAACCGGAAAAAACAAAAAACGCAAAACAAAAAACAATCCCCGTCACGGCGGCTTCGGCTGAAGTGACGGGGATTGTGCGTGGAAAGACAGCGTGGTATCATAGACCCGACGAACATTCGCCGGGAAGGGGCGGGACTATGCAACGTCAGGATGCGATTATTCAATATTTGAAGGATACCTATCACCCGGAGGGCATGATTGCTTACGGTTCCTTCGCGGACGGAAGCGCCAATGAACACAGCGATTTTGACGCGCTGGTCATCGGCGGCAGTCTGAAAAAGCACGATTCCTCCGTAATCGGCGGAACCGTGCTGGATGTCTTCGTTTATCCTGCGGAGATCTTTCAAAAGCCCTATGATCCGGAAGAATTTGTGCAGATTTTCGACGGCAGCATCCTGCTGGATGAAAACGGGCTCGCTGCCGCGCTGAAAGCCAGAGTACTGGAATACATCGATCAGACACCCCTGAAAACAGACGAGGAAATTCGGCAGGAGATCGAATGGTGCCAAAAGATGCTGGCCCGTTCCTCCCGGGGAGACGCGGAAGGAAACTATCGCTGGCATTGGGTGCTGTGCGACAGTCTGGAGATTTACTATGACGCCAAACGGCAGCGTTATTTCGGACCGAAAAAAGCCCTTCGCCGTATGGCGGAAACCGATCCAGAGGCCTTCCGTCTCTATTCTCTTGCCCTGAAGCAAATGGATACAGACGCTTTGGCCCGATGGGTCGAGTATCTGGCGGGGATGGGGAAGGGCGCGTAAAAATCCCTAAAACAGTGGTGACGAGGAAAAAAGAAAAAAACGGGTTTGCTCTGGCTGCGTAAAGAAGGAGCTTGTCATGTTTTTTTCCATTGCGGAAGAAAGCGCATTTTGCTACAATATTTTCAAGCAGAACACGATAACCAAATCGAGGTGAAAATCATGCCGCTGCAAATCGTCCGAAACGATATAACAAAGATGCAGGTGGATGCCATTGTCAACGCGGCAAACGAGACGCTTCTGGGCGGCGGGGGCGTGGATGGCTGCATTCACCGTGCGGCGGGGCCGGAGCTGCTGGCGGAGTGCCGAAAGCTCGGCGGCTGCAAGGTCGGGGAAGCCAAAATGACCGGAGCGTACCGCCTGCCCTGCCAATATGTGATTCACACCGTCGGGCCGGTCTGGAACGGCGGCAGTCATGGGGAACGGGAGCAGCTGGTATCCTGCTACCGCGCCTCCCTGGCGCTGGCCAAGGAACACGAATGCGAAACCGTGGCCTTTCCGCTCATTTCCTCCGGCATTTTCGGCTATCCCAAGGATCAGGCGCTCCGCGTGGCGGTGGACACCATCGGCGAATTTCTGCTGCACAACGACATGACGGTCTATCTCGTGATTTTCGACCGCAATGCCTATCAGATCAGCGGCAAGCTGTTTGCCGAGATTGCCGAGTACATCGACGATCATTATGCGGATGCGCACATCGACTCCCTGCGGGAGGATCGGCGCAGGAAAAGCGTCCTGCAAAGCATGAAGCCCGTATTTTACGGGAGCGTGCAAGCGCCCACGGACACCGGCGCTCTGAGCGACCTGCTGTCGCATCTGGACGCGGGTTTTTCGGAGACCTTATTGCAGCTCATCGACCGCAGCGGCAAGAAGGACGCTGAGATCTACAAAAAAGCCAATGTAGACCGCAAGCTGTTCTCCAAAATTCGCAACAGCCCCGGCTACAGGCCCTCCAAGTCCACGGCCATTGCCTTTGCCATTGCGCTGGAGCTGAATCTGGACGAGACCCGCGACCTGATCGCCCGCGCAGGCTACGCCCTCAGCCCCAGCAGCAAGTTCGACGTTATCATCGAGTATTTCATCCGGCAGAAAAAGTATGATATTTTTGAAATCAACGAGGCGCTGTTCGCCTTTGATCAGAGCTTGTTGGGAGCGTGAAAAGCGTGGAAAAGATGAAACTTGGAAAACTGAAAGAAATCGATATCCGCGATGTATGGGCCCATGAACAGTACGACTTTTCAAAGTGGCTTTCTTCCGAGGAAAACATTCAGGAACTTGGAGATGTCCTGAATCTGTCGCTGGTCGATGTTGAAACCGAAAAATTTGTGGGAAGCTATCGCTGCGATATTCTGTGCAGAGATGAGATTACCGGAAAAGTCGTGCTGATTGAAAACCAGCTGGAGCAGACGAATCATGACCATCTGGGGAAAATCCTGACCTATGCATCCGGGCTGGATGCGTCGGTCGTGGTGTGGGTCGTTGCGTCGGCGCGCGATGAACACGCAAGTGCGATTGAATGGCTCAACAAGCATACGGATGACAGCATTTCGTTTTTCTTAATTGAGATTCACGCCTATACGATTGGAGATTCAGAGCCTGCCCCGCAGTTCAAGATCATCGAGCAGCCCAATGATTTCGTAAAAACGGTAAAGCGTATTGCGCAGGATCATGAATTGAGTGAGACGGAAAGATACCGGCTGGAATTCTGGACACAATTTAATGATGTTCTGGAGCAGCGCGGAAAACCATTCAACAAGAAAAAGGCGACAACCGATCATTGGTATTCTATTGCGATTGGATCTTCTGAATGCCATATTTCCATTGATTTGGTGAATAAGGAACATAAAATCAGAGTGGGACTCTGGATTTCCGATCATAAGGAACGCTATGACTTTATATATCAGTACAAAGACGAAATTGGAGCTGAAATGGGAACAAAACTATATTGGAACCGCTTGGATAACAAAAAAGCCTCTATGATATGCACCTATATCCAAGGACTGGATTTCGGAGCGCAGGACAATTATCCCCGGCTGATGAATGAAGCGATTGATCTTGTCATCAAAATGCGGGATGTATTCAAAAAGTACGTCCAAGCAGAGCTGTAAATCGAAAATGTCGCCCGCCAAGCGACCAAACCCTCCTTCGGATGCGCTATCATCAGAGCGCAATCAAACGAAGGAGGGTTTTCATTATGACAGAACTGGTTTTCATTCTTGACCGCAGCGGCTCCATGGGCGGACTGGAGGCGGACACTATCGGCGGCTTTAACTCCATGATCGCCCGGCAAAAGAAGGAAGCGGGCGAGGCGCTGGTTTCCACAGTGCTTTTCGATAACGAGAGCACGGTCATTCACGACCGTTTGCCGCTGGAAAAGGTGCCGCCCATGACGGAGAAGGAATATTTCACCCGCGGCACTACGGCTCTGCTGGACGCCGTGGGCGGGGCCATTCGCCATATCGGCAATATCCATAAATACGCCCGCCGGGAGGATGTGCCGGACAAAACCATGTTTGTTATCACCACCGACGGCTGCGAAAACGCCAGCCGCCGCTACGACTATGAAACGGTGCGCAGGATGATTGAGCGGCAGAAGAGCAAGTACGGCTGGGAGTTTCTTTTCTTGGGGGCCAATATGGACGCGGCGCAGGAAGCGGCCCGTTTCGGCATCAGCGCCGACCGGGCGGTGAACTACAAGTGTGATCAGGAGGGCACGGTGCTGAACTATGAGGTCATCAGCGAAGCCGTAGGCAGCATCCGCAGGAACGCGCCGCTCCGTGCCGATTGGAAACGCCGCATTGACGCGGATGTGCAGAAGCGGGGAAGGTGATAGGAGTGCAAAAAGTGGAGGTGCAGGAGGCACTGCTGCCACTCAATCGTCGCAGGGGCTACTGCCGTAGTCCCTGCTCGTTTCGTGTCACGCCTGCGGATCGCTAACCGCCTGTGGCGGTTGTGCCCACCGGGCACCCGCTTCCCTACGGTGCCTGCCGGGGTTATAGGGGCGGAGCCCCTAACCCTTGTGCCGCAGCACTTTTCCCGCAAACCAGCTTAAGGGTGCGCAGCACCGAGGACGAGGACAGCC
>SFGO01000100.1 GCA_004556545.1 Clostridiales bacterium | reverse complement strand
TCAGGCCTATAATCGCTTCGGCAGGCAGAAAATGCTATACCGCTCCCGCTATCATTCCTCTTCTGTTCCTTTCTCCCTCTTTGATTTCTTTTAAATCCTCTTTTGGACACTCCCAGTTTCAGACCGCCCTTGCAATCTTCCTTTTGTCATGGTATACTAATCCGTAGCCGTGGAGACGTATCGAAGTGGTCATAACGGGACTGACTCGAAATCAGTTGATCCGCAAGGGTCCGTGGGTTCGAATCCCACCGTCTCCGCCATATTAGCACGATGGTTTTGATACGAAACCATCGTGTTTTTTCTATATTGGTTGATATTTACACAGCAATTTGATACAATCTATTCGACAAACTTGAATTTGCGAGGTAATGAGATGGAAGCCGTGTTTGGGGAAAGCTCCTGTATCGATTCGTGGATGCAGCTTGTTAGAAAGGTAAGTTGGAATTTTCCGGGACTTGAAACGGAAGAGTGTATATATGAGCATGAACAAACCGTACTGAAGTTCATGAATAAGAAACAGGCATTATGCGTCAAAAGCCGGGGAACAATCATTGGTGTTCTTCTTTTTTCGCACAAAAAGAACATGATTTGTTGTATGGCTGTGGACCCTGAGCATCGAAAGCAGGGTATTGCTTCGATCCTTTTGAGAAAAGCACTGAATGAATTGGATAGAAGCCGGGAAATCACGGTGTCAACGTTTCGTGAAAATGATGAAAAAGGGATTGCACCAAGGGCACTGTACAGAAAATTTGGATTTCAGGAAGGCGAATTGACAGAAGAATTTGGGTACCCCAATCAAGTATTTGTTTTGCACCCATAAATTCCAATTTGACAAACTGATTATCATAGTTTCAGTCCTAAAAGAGAGTTTCACTTCCGGCTTAATAGTTTCATTTTTTGAGTGAAACCAAATGAAACCTTTGGAAACCGTATCATTATTATCAAACTAATTCATATGCAGGGCTTTTCGCTATCATGCGAAAAGTCTTTTTTCGTGAAAATCAAGAAAACGAAGCGTCTGGAGGCGGCTTTGAACGATGCCTCTATGGCTGGCTGACCCCATCCGGTCGGAAGCCGCAAACCTATTTGCGCATAAGGCTTGACCGGATTTTTGTCTGCTCCTAAAACCCAAAATAGGCGCTTGGAAATAGAAAAGACGCTGCCTCTCCCGGCTTTTCTTTAGCCGTTTTGAGTCAGCGCCCTTTGGGATTCTCCTGCGGCACGTCCGAAGACGTGCGCTTTGACTGTTCCAAAACAAATATAAAAACTTTTCAATCCACGTAATGTTTTTCTTCTGTGGTAGAAGAACATACGACTTATATATTTTATCACAAGCGCTTATTTTCAGTCAAAAATTCGTTTTAATATTTGTTATAATATATTGACAAAAAGAAAAATCAGGTCTATAATCCCAATCATCAGCAAACAACAAAACCCACAACCCAGCGATGGAGGATTCTGTATGACAGCATTCAACGCGCATATTCGAATTTCCCCGGACGGCAAAAGAATCTGCCAAACTGTGCAGGAACATTGCGACGCCTGCGCCTGCTATGCAGGGCAAGCGCTGGAAGGCGTTGGGCTGAAGCAAACGGCGGAGCTTTGCGGAAAACTGCACGATGGCAAAATGACGCGGGCCTATCAGGAATATCTGGATGCTTGCGCACAGGGACTTCCGGTGCGCCGGGGAAGCGTCCCGCATACCTTTGCACCCGTTCGATTTCTGCTGGAAAAATACCATCCCGGCGGCGCAGACGGCATCGAAGCGCTGACGGCGGAATGGGTCGCCTATGCCATTGGAGCCCATCATGGTCTGTTTGATTGCAGCGCGGAAGACGGTACAAACGGCTTCGAGCATCGGCGACATTCCGAGGACGGCCTGTATCGGGAACACATGCAGAACGTTTTTCGCTATTATCTATCGGAAACAGAGATCGATCAAATGTTTCAGAGGGCCGTGCAGGAAATTTGCGATGTGGGTCAGCGATTTTCTGATGGGGAGGCGAAAGACGAAGAAGCAGAAAGAGAAGAACACGACTTCGCCTACGGCGCATTGGCGAGACTGCTGCTGTCGGCGGTCATCGAGGGCGACCGCCGGGACACGGCTCTCTTTATGAGCGGCAGAGTAGCTCCGGCAGAGAAGGCGGCGGACTGGGACGCCTGCCTGCAAGCGCTGGAACGCCATCTGGCAGAGATACCCCCGAATGCCTTGTCCGAGGCGAGACGCACGATTTCGGAAAAATGCTTTCAGCGCGGGCGGCTTCCCGGGAAACGGTTTCGTCTGAACGTGCCTACAGGCGCGGGCAAGACCCTCTCCGCCCTTCGCTTTGCGCTGGCGCAATGCCGGGATCAGGGGAAAAAACGCATTTTCTTTGTGACGCCGCTCTTGGCCATTATCGAACAGAACGCAAAGGCGATCCGCACCGCGCTGGGGAGCGCCGTAGAGGTGCTGGAACATCACAGCAATGTGGTAACGCCCGCTTCCTCTTCGGAGGAGCTGGACGAACGGGAGCTGATGTGTGAAAGCTGGCATGCGCCCATCGTCTGTACGACGCTGGTGCAGTTCCTGGATACGCTGTTTTCCGGGAAAACAAGCTGTATCCGCCGCTTTCAGGCCCTGTGCCAGAGTGTGATTGTGATCGATGAAGTGCAGAGCGTTCCGATTTCCATGCTATCCCCCTTTCATCTCATGCTGAACTTTTTGACGGACGTATGCGACGCAGTGATTGTGCTGTGCTCGGCAACGCAGCCGACGGAAACGGACCCGGCGAAAACGGCTCTGCGCCATCCGCTGCGGCCGGCAGAGGAAATGGCTGTCATAGCGCCGGAAGACGCTCCCAAATTCCGACGAACGGAGATTCTTCCTCCGCCGGATGCGCCGCTGACCATGGCAGAGGCGGCTCAGCTGTGCCGCGAACAGCTATGGCAGGTAGATACGCTTCTGGTGGGCTGCAACACCCGCCGCGAAGCCGCCGAGCTTTTTGGCATGCTGCGGGAAATGGGCCTGCCCTGCGTTCATCTGTCAGCCGCTATGTGCGCGAACCATCGGGAGCAGGTGCTGGAACAAATCAAGGCGCTTCGGCCCGGGGAGAAAATCATCTGCGTCTCCACACAGGTGATCGAATACGGCGTGGACGTCAGTTTTCAGCGGGTGATTCGTTTCCTGACCGGGCTGGACGAAATCGTTCAGATCGCCGGGCGCTGCAATCGCAACAGCGAAGCCGGCGGCCAGCTTGGGCAGGTGCTTCTGGTTCGGCTGCGGGGTGAAAATCTGTCTGACCTGAATGAAATTCGGCAGGGCCAAAATGCCGCCGCCTTCGTGCTGAATTCCTTTCAAAAAGACCCGAACGATTTCAATGGAAGACTGGATTCGGACGCCGCTCTTCGGAAGTATTACCGGCTATTTTGGGACGGCCTGAAAGACGATGCCGCAGACAGCCCGCTGGATCATCACGGCAGAAAGATGCTGGATCTGCTGGCGACCCATACGCACGGCAAAGAAAAGGACGGTCTGGCTTATTATCTGCATCAGGCCTTCCGGGAAGCGGGCGACGCTTTCCATATTTTCCCGGAAGGAACGACCGAACTGGTCGTCCCCTATGGCGAGGGGGCCGAACTGCTGGCACAGCTCCGCGAAATGGATCTGACGGCGGGCGCGCTTTCGGCGGAAAGCATTGTGCGCAGCCTCCGCCCCTTTATGGTCTCTGTTTATCCCCATCAGCTCGAAGCCCTGAAGAAGGCCGATGCGCTCGAATGGCTCCAGCCGGGAAAGCTGGATCTCCCGGCGGTGCGCCCGGCGTTCTATCACCCGGATCAGGGGCTGGTGTTTTCAGCCTGATCCCGTTCATCAGAAAAACGACAAGGAGGTGGAGACATGGAACATCCGAATATCGTGACCTTCGAGGTCACGGGCGACTATGGTCTTTTTTCCGACCCGATCCTGCGCGTCGGCGGGGAAAAGTGTTCCTATCAGGTGCCGACCTATGAAGCGCTCAAAGGGATTCTGGAAAGCGTGTACTGGAAGCCAACGCTGCTGTGGGTGATCGACCGGGTGCGGGTGATGAACCCCATCCAAATGGAGGTCAAGGGCATTCGCCCTATTAAGTATACCGGCGGCAACGACCTGTCCTACTACACCTATCTGAAACAGTGCCGCTATCAGGTGCAGGCGCATTTTGAATGGAACATGAACCGGCCGGAGCTGGCCGGAGACCGTAACGAAAACAAGCATCATGAAATGGCCAAACGAATGATCCGCCGGGGAGGCCGCCGGGACATCTTTCTGGGAACGCGGGAATGTCAGGGCTATGTGGAGCCCTGTACCTTCGGCGAAGGCGCGGGAGCGTTTGACGATCTGCCGGAGCTTGCCCTCGGATTGATGTATCACGGAATCACCTATGCCGACGAAAGCTATGATGACGCGACCCGCGGCTATCTGACCGTCAACTTCTGGCGGCCCGTCATGCGGTACGGCGTGATCGAATTCCCCCGTCCGGAGGATTGCCCGTTCCATAAGCGTGTCCGCCCGATGGGCATGCGCTCCTTCAGCAGGGAGCAAAACAACTTTTCGGGGCTGGAGGAATGCAGCCCGCAGGGAGGGCAAGCAGAATGGGACTGATGCAAAAAGCCTGCGAAACCTACGAGGCGAACCTTTCCAGAGCGGGACAGGTCTTCGAGGCCGGGGCCACCCTTTGCCCGGTGGGGCACATCCTGCAAAAGGCACAGCTGGAAATTCTGCTGGACGAAAAAGGAAAATTTCTCGGCGCGCAGGCAGTGACCAAAGAGGACAGCCGCACGGTGATCCCCGCCACAGAAAGATCCGCTTCCCGCTCCGGCTCTCAGCCAACGGCTCACCCCTTCAGCGATCAGCTGCAATATCTGTCCGGCATGAACGGCGAGCGTCACGAGCGCTATTTGAAGGAATTGGAGAAGTGGCTCGCCTTCGACCCGCAGCCTGATCTTCAGGCGGTCCATCGGTATATTCTGGGCGGAACCATCCTGCAGGATCTTGAAAGCGCCGGTCTCTATGGCTCCGGGAAGAAAATTCAGAACACGGATGCGCCCCAATGGCTTGTCCGCTGGGTGATCGATGGGCGGCAGGCATGGCGGAACAACGCGCTGATCGACTCCTTCTGCCGTTATCTGACCTCTCAGAACCAGAGTCCCCAAGGCCTCTGCATGATTTCGGGGGAGGAAGGCGCGCTGTGCTTCAGCCATGACAAGGGGATCATTGCGGCCTGCAACGGCGCAAAGCTGATTTCTTCCAACGATACCAGCAATTTTACCTACCGCGGCCGCTTTGAGGATGCGGTGCAGGCCTGTACCATTTCTTCCGCAGCCTCCCAAAAGGCGCACCGCGCCCTGCAATGGGTGGCGGCGGCGCAGGGCGAAACCATCGCGGATCGTACCTTTGTATGCTGGAATCCGCAGGGGAAAAAAGTGTCCCGTCCGCAGGATCCCTTCGGCAAAAAGAAGGAAAACGCTCCCGTTTTCACAGTCCCGACTGACTTCTATCAGGAGCTGCATACCACCCTTGCCGGTTATCGGAACGAGCTGCCCCGGGAAGCGGGAATCGTCACGGCGATCTTCAGCGCGGCAACGACCGGACGGCTGTCGCTGACCTATTACAGCGAGCTGTCCGGCAGCGATTTCTACGACCGGGTCGAAGACTGGTATCAAAGCTGCTGCTGGTTTTTTGGAAAGTTCGGCATCGAAGCGCCGCCCCTGCGGCAGATTGCGGAATGCGCTTTCGGTACGGAGCGCAAAAAATATCTCGAAGCGCCGCCGAAGCTGCTGGGCGAGACGACGCAGCGGCTGCTGACCTGCATGCTGAATCGGAACCCAATCCCCGAGGATATCGTCAAGCAGCTTTTCCGCAACGCCTCCACCCTGCAGCGCTATTCGGAACAGAGCAACCGCATCCGTGTTTTGTGTACGGCCTGCGCCGTGATCCGCAAATTCCATAATGACCGAGCCCAAAAGGAGGAATGGACGATGGGACTGGAAGAAAGAAAGGACGACCGCAGCTATCAGTTCGGACGGCTGCTGGCGGTCATGGAGCATGTGGAACGCACCACCTATGGCCCCGAGGAAGACCGGGAGCCAAACGCCATCCGCCTGCAAAGCGTGTTCAACGAGCGCCCGCTGCATGCGGCAAAGCTCATTGAAGGCCAGCTGAATCCCTACTTTGCGCGTTTGAAGCCCGGCCTTCGGAAATATTATAAGGATCTGATCGGCCAGATCCTCGCCATGATCTACGCCACGCCGGACAGCGAATGGAACCGTCCCCTGAAGGATACCTACCTGTTGGGCTATTATCTGCAGCGTTCGGCACTGTACACCAAAAAGAATCAAACCCCAAAAGAAACGGAGGATGACGAACCATGAGCAAGCTGGAACGGAAGATCGATTTTGCCGCGCTGATTACGGTGGATATGGCGAACTGCAACGGCGACCCGCTGAACGGAAATCGTCCGCGGGTGGATTTCAACGGCCGCGGAGAAATCAGCGACGTGTGCATCAAGCGGAAGATCCGCAATCGGATGCAGGATCTTGGCTATCCCATCTTTGTTCAGTCCGAGGATCGCTGCGACGACGGCATGGACAGTCTGAGCAAACGCGCGAACGCCGCCCTCAAGGGTCTCAAAAGCAAGCAGGAATACGCGGAAGCGGCCTGCCGGAAATGGCTGGATGTCCGTGCCTTTGGGCAGGTGTTCGCTTTCAAGGGCGATAAAAAGGACGGCGACGGCGTATCCGTGGGCGTGCGCGGCCCCGTCTCCATCCATCAGGCTGTCAGCCTGTCGCCCGTGGACGTGCTGACCCGGCAGATCACCAAGAGCGTGAACGGCGAATCCGGGGACAAGCGTTCCGCCGATACGATGGGCTTCAAGCACATGATCCGTTTCGGGCTGTATTTGCTCAAGGGGTCGATCAACGTGCAGCTGGCGGAAAAGACGGGCTTCTCCGAGGAAGATGCCGAGGTGCTGAAGCAGTGCCTGCTGACGCTGTTCCGAAACGATGTTTCCTCCGCCCGGCCCGACGGCTCCATGTCGGTGCACCGGCTGTACTGGTGGGAGCACAACTGCAAGGACGGCCAGTATTCCTCCAAAACCGTTCACCAGTCTTTGCGGGTGACGCTGAAGGAATCTGTTGAGCTGCCTTCCTCCGTGGACGACTACCAGATTGAGTGGCTTCCTTTGGAAGGGCTTTCCTGCGAGGAACTGGCGGGCGAATAAAAGGACAAGCGACCCGTTTTCCGCTTGCCGCCGACGGCAATCCACCTTCCCTGTGACAAAAAAGATTGAAATTTGTCACAAATATGACGCAAATATCACTTTGCCGTAACGGGATTCGTGTTATAATACGTAATGGATTTCCCAAAAAATGAGGAGGAATACAAACACATGAAAAAGGTTGTTGCGGTTCTCCTGGCTGCTCTCATGATCCTGTCCTGCACGGCCGCCCTGGCGGAAAACATCAAGCTGGACAAGCTGACCTTCGAATTCGTTCCCTCCAAAGACGCGGACGTCATCATCACCGGCACCAAGAATCTGCCCGAGCTGGTGCAGGCCGAAATGGCGAAGCACGGCTATGATATCGGCGAAGTGGACATCACCGTGGGCACCAGCTATGAGGCCACCGGCGAAGCCATGTGCGCCGGCGCCATCGATGTGGGCTGGCTGCCCGGCGGCACCTATGCCATCTACAGCGAAAATAAAGAAGTGGACGTCATCCTGACCGCCACCCGCGCGGGCCTGAGCAATGACAGCACCGTTCCCGCCGACTGGAACGGCGACGCCAACAAGACCCTGCCCACCGACGAGCAGGTGACCTTCTACCGCTCCCTGATCTACGCCACGCCTTCCGCCTACGGCAAGGAACTGGCCGCCAAGGTGAACGCCGGTGAAAAGCTGACCTGGGAAGACCTGGACAAGGCCAACTGGGCTGTGAGCAACACCTCTTCTTCCGCCGGTTATGTCTATCCCACCATGTGGCTGATGGAAAACTACGACGGCAAAAAGATTTCCGATCTGAGCAACGTGACCCCCAGCGTGGGCTATGCCGATGCTTTCGCTCAGGCTGCCGCTGAGCAGTTTGACATCATCGTCTGCTACGCCGACGGCCGCCGCGACTACGAGAAGGCCTGGAACCTGCCCACCGACTCCAAGGACGAGACCGGCAAGGCTGGCATGGGCCGCACCGACAGCATCTGGAACGAGCTGAACGTTATCGGCGTTACCGAGCCCATCTACAACGACACCGTTGCGATCACCACGGCGAACCCCGATGTGTACAACCCCGAGTTCATCGCCGCGCTGCAGGAGTCTCTGATCAACATCATCAACACTCCCGAAGGCAAGGAAATCTTCTCCGTGTACAGCCACACCGGCTATGCCATTGCTACTGACGCCGATTACGAAGGCGCCCGCACCGCTCTGCACGTTGTGCAGTAAGCTTTCTTGCTCCTCTGGGGGCGGCCTGCGCGCCGCCCCCTTTTCTTATGGTTTCTCTCTCGATTTACCTCCAGTAAACCTTCGAGTTTTGCCATTGCGTCTGACAAAAAATGCACTCGTTATCGCGCCACCTCATTTGTGCGGCATTGTCCTAATCGCCACGAACGCGCGGCAATTTCGGAAAAAGGGGTCGATACCTTGATCGAATTTCAACATGTAAGCAAGACCTATCCCAACGGCGTCAAAGGTTTGAAGGACGTCAATCTGAGCATCGGCCAGGGAGAATTTGTCGCGATTATCGGCCTGTCCGGCGCTGGCAAGTCCACGCTGATCCGCACCATCAACCGAATGATCGATATTACGGAAGGCACGCTGACGGTGGACGGCGTGGATGTGATGAGCCTGCGAGGAAAGGCCCTGCGGCGCTTCCGCCGGAAGATCGGCATGATTTTCCAGTCCTTTAACCTGATTACCCGCTCCACCGCCCTGAAAAACGTGCTCACCTCTCAGGTGCCGGATATGAACTTCTTCCGCGTCCTGCTCGGGATCTTCACCAAGGAGCAGAAGCTGCGGGCGTTGGAAGCGCTGGATAAGGTGGGCATTCTGGACAAGGCCTATACCCGTTGCGACCAGCTCTCCGGCGGTCAGCAGCAGCGCGTGGCGCTGGCCCGTACCCTGAACCAGAACCCCACCATCATTCTGGCGGACGAGCCCGTGGCCGCGCTGGACCCGGTGACGGCCCATCAGGTTATGAGCGATTTCAAACGCATCAACGAAGAAATGAATATTTCTGTCCTCATCAACATCCACCATGTGGACTTGGCGCTGAAGTACGCCACCCGGGTCATCGGCATTCGGGCGGGCGAGATCGTCTACGACGGCCCCACCGCCAACGTCACGCAGGAGATTCTGGACAGCATTTATAACGGCGCTTCCGTGCCCCAGGCCGGGGAATGAGGTGGCGCAGCATGAAAAAGAAAGCAAGCGCTGAATACCGCGCCCCGCTGTTCGACCGGATCTTCCCGCCGAAAACCATCACCCTGCCCAACGGGCATACCGTCCAGCAGCCCCGCTCCCGTCAGCCGCTGATCTGGATCTGCGTGGTGGCCGCCGTCTGGGCTTCCGTCCTGCTGACCGGCTTTGATATCAGCATCCTCATCAAGCGCGGCCATCAGTTTACCGTGATTCTGGAGCAGCTTTTCCAGCCCGACTGGAGCTTCATGCCCAAGGTCATCAGCCCCTTATTTGATACCATCAAAATGTCGATTCTGGGTTCCGTGCTGGGCGCGACGCTGGCGCTGCCCTTTGCGGTGGTCTCTTCCACCAACGTCAACCGCAGCGGCGTGACCGTGGCGCTGTGCCGCTTTCTGCTGAATCTGGTCCGCACCCTGCCGACGCTGGTCATCGCCAAGTTCGCCGCCCTGATCTTCGGGCTGGGAACCTTTGCGGGCACTATGGCCATTACCGTGTTTACCTTCGGCGTGGTGGCCAAAATGCTTTACGAGGCCATTGAGACCATCGATATGGGCGCCTTCGAAGCCATGGAGTCGGCGGGCGGCAGCAAGTTCCAGTCCTTCTGGTCTGCCTGCATGCCCCAAATTCTGCCCACCTATCTGAGCTACTGCCTCTACAGTCTGGAAATGAATATCCGCGCGGCGGCCATTCTGGGCTATGTAGGCGCGGGCGGCCTGGGCATTATCATCAACGAGCGGGTCGGCTGGCGCGATTATCACGGGCTGGGCACCCTGCTTTTGACCCTGTTTATTGTGGTGCTTGTGATTGAAAACACCAGCGAGTACCTGCGCAAAAAGCTGAGCTGAGGAGGATGGGAACGATGGAAAATCAAAAAAAATCGGATCGTCCCATGACGATTCAGGAAGCTTATGAAGCCCGGCCGCGGCTGTGGTGGCTGTATACGCTGGTGGTGCTGATCGTGGCCGCGCTGCTGGGCTGGTCCGGCTCCGCAGTGGTGTTCAAGGGTTTCGCCACCAAGGGCGTAGAGGTGGCCAAGGGCGTATGGAACGGCCTGACCCACCCGGATACCGCTCTATTGTTCAATCTGACCACCGACGGCGTTCCCTATCAGCTGATGCAGACGGTGGCCATTGCCGTGCTGGGCACGCTGATCGGCGGCATTCTGGCCATCCCCTTCAGTTTTCTGGCCTCGGATAAGATCGTCCCCGGCTGGGTGGCCTTCCTTTTCCGGGCGTTTATCCTGCTCATCCGCACCATTCCCAGTCTGGTATGGGCGCTGGTCTGGATCCGCGTCACCGGCCCCAACGCCTTCTGCGGCGTTGTGACCCAGTCCATCTGCTCCATCGGCATGATCTCCAAAATGTACATCACCGCCATTGAGGACGTGGACACTCGGATCCTGGAAAGTCTGGACGCTTCCGGCTGCACCGCGTTCCAGAAGATTCGCTACGGCCTGCTGCCCCAGATCATCCCCAACTTTATCTCCACGGTGATCTACCGCTTTGACATCAACGTCAAGGATGCTACCACGCTGGGTATCGTCGGCGCGGGCGGCATCGGCGCGGCGCTGATCCAGTGCATCAATTCCAGCCGTTGGAGCATGGTCGGCGCTTATCTGTGCGGCATGGTCGTTCTGATGCTGCTGATCGAATGGTTCTCCACCAAGATCCGCAAGCGGCTCACGAGAGGCTAAGCATGGCAGCACGATTGACGGTTTACTTCACCTCGGATACGCACGGTTATCTGTATCCCAACAATTTCTGTGATCAGCAGCCCCGTCCCATGGGGCTGCTTTCCATGCGCTTTCCCAAGGATGGAAACACGCTGGTCATCGACGGCGGAGATACCATTCAGGGCTCGCCGCTGACCTATTACTGCTACGGCCATCACCTTCCCCTGCCCGTGGCGGATGCGCTGAACCAGCGGCAGTATGACTTTGTGACGCTGGGAAATCACGATTTCAACAACGGCTACGGCGCGCTGAAGGATTATCTGACCCGTCTGAACGCCCAGTGCCTCTGCGCCAACGTGGAGGACCAAACCGCCGGTCTGCCCATTCTTCCTTATGCCGTCCGCACGATGGAAAACGGCCTGCGGGTGGGCCTGATCGGAATCGTGACCCACTGGGTCAAGCTATGGGAAAAGCCGGAAAACCTGACCCATTTCGTTTTGACCGACCCCGTGGAGGCGGTCCGTCCGCTGGCGGAAAAGCTGCGCAGTCAGGTGGATGTTCTGATCGGCGTTTATCACGGCGGTCTGGAAAAGGATCTGCATACCGGCGCGCTTCTCAGCGAAACGGACGAAAACGAGGGCTGCCGTCTCTGTGAACAGTTCCCCTTTGATCTCCTGCTGACAGGCCACCAGCACATCGCCTTGGCGAACGAGACCTATGCGGGCACCCATGTAGTGCAGACGCCCTGCAACGCCGCCGCGTATGTCAAGGTGGAAATGGACGAACAGGGCCGCTTTCATTCCCAGCTGATGACGCCGCCCGACCGGGCGGAGCTGACGCCGGAACAGGAAAAGCTCTGGCAGGACACGAACCTGTGGCTGGATCGGCCCATTGGCCGCCTGAGCCGCGCTATCTGGCCGGAGGACAAGCTGACCATGGCGCTGCATTCGTCTCCCATCGCCGATTTCTTCAATCAGGTGCAGTTGGAGGCCAGCGGCGCGGACATATCCTGCACGGCGCTGCCCAACAGCCTGCGCGGTTTCGACAGCGCGGTAACGGTACGGGACGTGGTAGCCAGCTATGTGTACTCCAATACGCTGGTCGTGCTGGAAGTCACCGGCGCGGTTCTGCGCCGGGCGCTGGAGCAGTGCGCCAGCTACTTTGACGTAAAGCCGGACGGCAGTCTGGGCATTTCCCAGTCTTTCCTGCTGCCGAAGGAGGCACATTTCAACTACGACTATTTCCGCGGCATTGCCTATGCCTTCGACCTGAGCAAGCCGGTGGGAAGCCGGGTCTGCGAGCTGACGTTCCATGGTCGGGCCGTCCGCGACGAGGATTCCTTCACCCTGTGCATGTCCAACTACCGGGCCACAGGTGCGGGCGATTTCCCCGACTACGCCGTCTGCCGCCGGGTGCGGGAGATCCAGACGGAGATCAGCGAGCTGATCCTCGATTACTTTTCCGCCCACCACTATGTGGAGGTTTCCGAAACCCCCAGCTACCGGGTGCTGCTGCCCTGAAAAATGTTTGAAGGAGCCTTCCCGGAAGGGAGGGCTTTCAGCTTGTGAAAGAAGCCCCACTGCTGCATTGCAATGGGGCTTCTTTGACAGAATGGGCAGCTCCGCTGCTGCGAAACGGCTCTCTAAATGGTTTGATGCCTGCGACCGTCTTCCGCTTCACGAATTCTCTGCTTGCAGACGGAGGCTGCAACAATGCCATCAAAGCTCTGAAGCGCGTTGCCTTTGGCTTTCGCAATTTCTCCAACTTCCGTGCCCGCATTTTACAGGCTGCGAATCCTGCTCACCCCAACTTTTGACAAAGGACCCTTTTTTGAACCTTATAAGCGGTGATAAAACGCATATTTGGGCAAAATGAACAAATTATTTTGGGAAAGAAAAACCCGCAAACCGTTGTGGCTTGCGGGTTTCATTGTCCTATCCGACAGTAGTTAGCATAATCACACTCAGCCCATGCGCACCCCCCGAAATTTCGCTTTCCACCCTATTCAACTTCTTAAATCGTGTAATAATGGACACCCTTAAGAACAAAAATCCCGGCTATTTGCCGGGAAAATGTGGTTCAAAACCTCTTATTCTGCAATGAACCCTTTCGCATTGAGCGCCGCCATGAGCGCCTCGTTCGCCGGGCCAGATACCGTGCCGGTCTTGCTGATTGTGTAGTCGCCGATGACATAGGCGAAGCTGGGTGCGTTCTGATACACAGCAGGCGCGCCTACGAAAGCCTTGACGGCCTCTACCAGCGCCTTGCGGCGTTCGCCGGTTACATCGAAGGCCGCCTCCATGTTCTCCGGCTCATGGGCTGTGATGGTCAATTCCTGCCCGTTTAATTCGGCAGTGATCTCCGTGCCCTGCGCGGCTGCTTCGGCTATTTCCGCCACAGGCTGGCCCTCGGCCTCCGCCTGCTCTAATGTCGCCTGAAGCCTGGCCGTGATTCTTTCTGGCATGGGTACTTCCTCCGGTTTAGCTTTCCGAGCCTTGCGTGTCCGTGCCTCCGGCCAGACCTTCGGCAGAACACCTTCCTCAAACATGATCTTGAAGGTGATGGCCCCAGTTACCGGTACGCTGAATTCGAAGTCCTGATAGGGCAGCTTCTTAATTTCGTCGGGGATTTCGATATTCTTGAAGCGCTTGACCTCTTTCCCGTTCTCGGTGAAGCAAACTAGCACTGCGTCCCGAAGTTTCGCTGTGAGCTTTCCGCATTCCATGATGAATACCTCCCATATTGTTGTGTGCCTTGCGGCTGAGTCACAGCTTACGCACGGTTGGTCAAAAAGCAAGCTCAGAACGCGCTTTTTACAAAAGAAATTTGTGGCCGTTACGAGCCCACTAAACGCGATTTCGTGCCAGCATGACTTATAATTCCCCACGGCATAAATAAACGCCCGGTTGGCGGGCGTTTATTTGCAGCAGGCTTTATCTAGTTTATTTTGCTCCTTGTTTTCTCAACACTGCCTCAAAAGTGGAGAAGAAAATTTTTATATCCCACAAAAGATTGGCATTTTGAGCGTAGAACAGCTCCATCTTCTGCCGTTCTCCCGTATTATAGCTGGCGTTATTTCTTGCATATGCCTGCCAATAACCGGTAAGCCCAGGTTTAACAGACAAAAGTATTTTTTGATCTTCCGCGGAATAATGGCGCATTAGTTCTTCTGGTAAAATCGGCCTTGGGCCAACAATTGCCATATTTCCCATAATACAGATGTTGAATAATATTTGAGGCAACTCATCCATAGAGGTTCGGCGAAGTAGAGCGCCAAAACAGCGCGTTCCATTTCCTTGTTTTTTCCAACCAATAAGTCTTGAATCGTCATTCAGTTTATATTCATTTCGATATTCAGCAAGCTGCTCTTTGGTCAGCATTTCATCAAGATGCTCTGAACCTTTTTTCATTGATCGCAGTTTGAAAATTCTAAAAGGCTTTCCATCTTTCCCGATTCGTATCTGAGTAAAAATTGGATTGCCAAAATCTTTGCAGATTATAATTCCGGATAATAGGCATAAAGGAATAAGCAGCACTAGGCTTGCAATCAATGAAAGGACTATATCAATGATACGTTTGGTAACGGTATATCTTTTAGATCGTCCAGGCAATTGCTTGACATTTTGCGCTGTGGATTGCTTAGCTTCTTCTCTTAGTGCTTCCATTTTGCCACACTCTTTTCTTTAATTCATCTCGTGAACTATACCCATTTCTGTTATTCCTATAAATGCATACGTTGTTATTAAGAAAAGCTCGTCAAAAAAGAGAATATCTATTGCCAGCCACGGAAGCAGCGCTCCTGCGAGTAGAATCATGATTGGCAATGGCCTTAAATCTCGAGCTTGGCATATTCCAACAATATCTTTACATAGTGCGACAAACCATGAAATCAATAGGCCACTGCCAAGAATCCCAAATTGATAGACAAGCTGAATAAGTGAATTATGTGATGCGTGCTGCCCTATAATAACATTCGTAAATCCCTGTCCTAGTAAAAACAATTTTAAGTCGCTAAAAATTCGCGATAAGTAAATTCTCCAAAGATCCGTCCTGCCTGTGGTAAAGCCAGAAGCATCTTTAGCCCAAGAGAGTCGAGTCATAATCACGCCGATTTTTTCTTGAAAGATAGCAGATGTGCCTATGTATACAATAAATCCGCTCATTCCAAGAATGAATGAAATTTTTCTTGAGATTTTATTGTGTGCAAGAAGTATCTCAGCAATCCACAAAAGCACTAAAAGTGCAAAAATCAAAAGAAACGACTTAGAGCCAGACAAAACGCCGCAATAAGCCAGAAGCCCTAATAGCGCACTCAAGACAAATAAGGAGCTTTTAGATCGAGCTTCTTCAAGCAGCATAAGGCAACCGGCAAGGGCTGCAGTAATATGTGCCGCATAAAAATTTGGATCCCCGTAGTAACCACTTCTACGAGTAATACTTAAATAGGAATCCACCTGAATATACTTTGCAATGTTTGGATAAGTCGAAAACTGCTGTGCTGTTAGGGCAGCAATTACGATTCCAAATGAGAAAAAAACGGTTAAGTGAAAGAAATCATAGTTTCGTTCTCCAAAATTGGTCAGTGGATAAAGAACAAGCATGGCGATAAACATAATATAGCTATTCGTAAGTCTATAACCGGAGATAATTTTAGATAGAAGCGTAGTGGCTAATATGAGCAGCGCAATACCAACGTAGAAATTTTTCAGCCTATATTGGCTTTGTACAATTCGAATCATTCCAACAATGAGCAAAGCCAAAGTATAGGCTGATATGCTATCCGGTGACGTCCTTAAGAGAGAAGTCCACGGAAGAAAGAATAATAGTACGGGTAATTCATATCGTTGCAAGCAGGCAAAAGAGACAAGCGCAACAAACAG
>SFGO01000099.1 GCA_004556545.1 Clostridiales bacterium | reverse complement strand
AGGCACTGCTGCCACTCAATCGTCGCGGAGGACTACTGCCGTAGTCCCCGCTCGTTTCGTGTCACACCTGCGGGTCGCTAACCGCCTACGGCGGTTGTGTCCACTGGACACCCGCTTCCCTGCAGTGCCTGCCGGGGTTATAGGGCGGCGAGAAGGAGCGCGCATCCGGTGGATGCAGCTGCCGAAGGCAGCTAGCGACTGACAGCCGTCAACCGAAACGAGAATTTGGCACGGCAGTGCCAAAGACGACGATTGAGGTTGCGGAACAGAGCCCCTAATCCCTGTGCCGCAGCACTTTCCCCGCAAACCAGCTTAAGGGTGCGCAGCACCGAGGACGAGGACAGCCCGAAGGGCTACCGCAGTCCGAAGCCCGCCAAGCCATCTGGCGGGGCGGGCCGCAAAGCGCTGTTTGCGGGCAACGGCGGCCAACTCGAGGTTTTTCGACAGACTGAGCGCCCCTGCGATTTTCCGCAGGGACGCTTTTTTACGGCTGAACCTTCTCCCAAGTCAGCAGTTCCGTAACATACCGCCGGTTTTCCCGGTCGTCGTTTACAAAGTCATACTTTTCGCCGGTCTGAGCGTTCACCACGCACACCGTAGGGTTCCCATATCCCATAAACGCCAGAGATTCCGGGTCTTCCTGCGGGTAGAAGGGCATATTCAGCGAGCCGCGGGTGATTCCCTTCGCCGCCCACACCGGGAGCAGCACAAATTCCTCGCTTTTCCGTTCCGGGTCGATCATAGCCATGTAGCCGAACCGCAGCTCCTCCAGCGAATAAACGTAGCCGTCTCTGACCCACTGTTCGAAAATTTGCAGGATCTCCCGAAATTCCAGCAACGGAAGATCGTCCGCATCCACGCCTACTTTCTTTGGGACGCAAAGGTTCGCGCCGATCCGATTTTCCAGCAGCGCGCCCAGCGTCACATTGGCCGGAACGGGCGGCAGAAGTTCCTCCGCCTTTTCGCCGGTGACTTCCAGGCGGAAGTTCTGACCGATCAGATAGGGAATCCCGTGGAACGTGCTGTAAAACGCCATTCGGAACCGGCGCTGTCCTTCCCCGGTGGTTTCGTCCCGCAGAAGAAATGCTTCCAGCTCCCTTTCCTGCATTTCCGGGACGTTGGCTTTCAGGGTGCGAAGATAGGTTTCCGCTGCCGTTTCCCGGCAGAGGGGTTCATCCTGCGCCGCTGAAAATTCCACTGCCAGATGATTCTCCGTATTTTCTTCCACGAGAGCTGACGCGTCCAGCCCCGCATAAGGCCCGCCCCACGTGATCCGCACGGCCGGGACAGCTTCCACCTCCGGCACGATGATGGGTACGTCGATGGTCACTGTGTCTCCGTCCCGCAGATTTTTGCCGTCTCCGTGCCGGATCACATACTCCCCCACCCAGCTTTCAGGCAGGGTTTCGCGCAGTTTCCGAATGGAAACGGCTGGCCGCGCCGCTTCCGCCGTACTCATCCACAAGAGCGCCGCGCATACCGCCGCCAGAACTCCGCGTCCTTTCATTCCGCTTTTCCCCTCGCTTCTTTTTTCCTATTTATCCAGACGAACCGGCAGGGGAAAAAGTTTCGCCGCCATGTTTTTTCATCCAAAAACCCGCCCGGCGCAGTTTTCTTGCACCGGGCGGGAAATTTTCTTTTTACCGCACCACCGCTTCAAAGCTGAAGCGGAACACCAGCGGCTTTTCTACGTTGAGCAGATATTCCTCATGGGTCTTGGCGCCCCAGCTGTCGTCGCCGCCGACGCCCATCTGCTGCTTGGCCACGCGCACCACCGTGTTGTAGACCGGCGGAAGCTCGTTGGGATGGCGGGCGCTTTCCAATTCATGGGGCGTGTAGGGCAGCACGGAAGTCTCCATGCCGTTTTCGGCCCCGCACAGGAAGCGAAGCCCCCGGCCCCGGAAGTCCGTGATTTCCGCCCAGCGCACGCCGGTGCGGTTGCCGCATTCCTGCGGCAGCACGTAGCGGGAAACGTTCTCCTGCGCCGTGGTTTCCCACAGGCCCAGCTTGGCCCCGTGGCAGCGGTCCGCGTAATTTTCGCCCGGGCCCATGCCGTAATATCGCACCTGATCGTACTGCGCATCCAGCGTAAACAGCATGCCGAACTCGGGCATATCGCCCAGCTCCTTCACCGGGTCGTAGCGCAGCTCCGCATCCACCCGGCCGCAGGGATGCACGGTGTACCGAACGGCGCACTGAGCCTCCGGCACGGTGGGCAGGGCGTAATGATAGAGGATGCTCGCGCCGCCGTCGGCTTCGAGCGTTACCTGCGGCTGACCCGTAGGCATAGCGTAGAGCGAGGCCAGTTTCCACTGCCCGTAGCGCTGGGGCATATGATTGCCATAGTCGTTTTCCGTAGGCGCACGCCAGAAGTTGGGCATGGGCGCGGCCTTCAGCATTTCCACGCCGCCTGCGCGGTAGGAGACCAGCTTGCCCTGCGACTTGCTGAACAGGACGCTGAAATGCTCGCCGGTCACGCCCAGATTCTGCACGCCTTCGACGACCCGCACAGGGGCGGCGGGCACGACGGTCTTCGGTTCCTCCACCCGCCAGCTTCCCTGACCGAAGGCGACTTCATAGCCCGCCTCGGCCCATTCGGTGGCTTCCCTCTGACGGAAGGAAAGGGTCACAACGTATTCGCCGCCGCGGGTCTGCTTCGGGAAGGGCAGAGGCAGTGTGACCGTTTCGCCGGGAGCCACGTCGGTTTTGAGTTCTTGACGGGCGATCTCTTTGCCGTTCCGGCTCAAAGTGGCGATGCATTGCCATGCGGCGGTGCTGGTGAACAGGCTGCGGTTGCGGATGGTGACGGTCTCCCGGTTCACCTCGGCAAAAACGTTCTGATAATTGTATTTGACCTCCTGCATCTTGGGGGATTCGCTGCCGTCGCCAAACACGATGCCGTTGCAGCTGAAATCCCAGTCGGCGGGCCGGTCGCCGAAGTCGCCGCCATAGAGGTAAGCGTCCTTGCCGTGCCGGTCTTTTACCCGGATGCTCTGGTCGATGAAGTCCCAGATGAAGCCGCCCTGATACAGAGGCTCTTCGTAGGCGTACTCGGTGTATTTATGCATTGCGCCGTTGGAATTGCCCATGGCGTGGGTATATTCGCACAGGATGAAGGGCTTGTCCCGGTGCTCTGCCAGATACTGGCGAATCTTCCAGACGGGCGTGTACATCTGGCTTTCCATGTCGGTGGTGTCGTTATAGCGGCGGTCATGGGCCGTGCCTTCGTAATGCACCAGACGGGTATTGTCCAGTTCCCGGAAGCGCTGGCTCATGGCATAGGGCACGCTGCCGCCAAGCGACTCGTTGCCGCAGCTCCAGATCAGAATGGAAGGATGGTTCTTGTCCCGCTGGTAGGTGGACTCGATGCGGTCCAGCATCTGCGCTTTCCATTCCTCCCGGTCGCCGGGAAGAGCATAGCTCAGGGGCCGCTTTTCCCGGTCGATCTGATCCCAGATGCCGTGAGATTCCAGATTGCTTTCAGCAATCACATACAGGCCCAGCTCGTCGCAGAGGGCGTACACCGCGTCATGGTCCGGGTAATGGCAGGTGCGGACGGCGTTGATATTGTTCCGCTTCATGGTGAGCAGATCCCGGCGGATATGCTCCGCCGTCACGGCGCGGCCCCGCTCGGCGCAGAAATCGTGGCGGTTTGCGCCTTTGAACACAATGCGCTTGCCGTTCAGACACATGAGGCCGTTTTTCATTTCAAAGCGGCGGAAGCCCACATTCTGGCGGATGACCTCCGTCACCCGGCCCTCGCCGTCGGAGACCGTGACCAGCAGCCGGTACAGCTTCGGGCACTCGGCGCTCCATTTTTCCGGCTCCTTGACCGCCATCTCGGCTTTGGCCTCGCCATCCGTTCCCTGAACGGCGGCAGCGGCGATTTCCCGTTCGCCGTCCAGCAGCCGGAGTTCTACCTGCCACGGGCCTTTGCTTTCCATCTGGGCGCACACCTGCAGGGTGCCGTCCCGGTAGTCGTCGTCCAGCAGGGCGCGGATGCTCAGGTCGCGCACATGAACGGCAGGCACGGCATATAGGTATACATCCCGGAACAGGCCGCTGAAACGGAAAAAGTCCTGATCTTCCGCCCAGCTGCCAGCCCACCAGCGGTACACCCGGCAGGCCAGCTTGTTCCGGCCCGGCTGCAGATAGGGGGTCAGGTCAAAATCGCTGGGCGTGAAGCTGTCGCCGCTGAAGCCCACGTACTGGCCGTTCAGCCACAGCGCCACGCAGCTTTCCGCACCCTGAAAGGAGACCCGAACCGGCAGGCCTTTCATGGTTTCCGGCAGCTCAAAGGCCTTCACATAGCAGGCCACGGGGTTGAAATGCTCGGGAATCTGATTCGGCTCGAGGTTTTCCGACCCATCCCACGGGTACTGAACGTTGCAGTACTGGGGAACGCCGTAGCCTTCCATCTGCACGTGGGCGGGCACGGCGATGTCGGCCCAGTCGGCGCAGTCATAGTCCGGCTGCTCGAAGCCGGGGATCAGCTGCTTTTCATTGACGGCATAAAAAAACTTCCAGTAGCCATTCAGGCTCATCCGCAGGCGGTTTTCACCGGCCTCCAGATCTTCCATGCAGGCGAATGCCTCATGATCGGAATGGGCGGGAAGACGGTTTTCACAGAAGAATTCCGGGTTTTTCAGCTTTTCAGAATGAAATTCCATCTCTGGTATCCTCGCTTTTTCGTCGTGTTTTCGGGGCGAATATAGGCGGCCATTTCCAGCCGTTTTCACAATTCTGCGGGCCTATCTTCTCTTCCTACCGCATGAAAAAATTTTCCTTTTCGGCCTGCGCACACGCTTGCTCCGTCTTGACCTGCCCTTCGGGTTTATGCTATTCTTTGTGGGCAAAAAGCCTGACGGCTCGCCGTCGGCGGAGCTTTTTCTCTCCGGCCGCGAAAGGAAAGGAAGTTCAAAACGCATGTATCAGACCGGCGTCTATTTCGGCAGATTTTTACCTCCGCACAGAGGCCATCTTTACCAGATCATCGAAGCCTCCACCAAGTGCCAGAACCTGATCGTGGTCATTTCCGACAACGCGGAGCAGACCCGCGCCCTCTGCGAGGCGGACGGTCTTCCCGAAATTTCCTACCGGCTGCGCAAACAGTGGTTTTCCCAGCAGGTGCAGGATATGCCCCATATTCAGGTGCGTGTGCTGGACGAAAGCGATATTCCCGTCTATCCTGAAGGCTGGCAGGAATGGAGCAAGCGCATGCGGGAAGTGGTCGGCGCGCCCATCGATGCGTTTTTCGTGGGCGACCTGAGTTACAGCGAAACACTGGCCAGCTATTTCCCGGAGGCAAAGGTGGAGCTGTTTGACCCCAGCCGCACCCGCTATCCCATTTCCGCGACGGAGATCCGGAAAAACATTCTGGGCAACTGGCATTATATTCTGGGCGCTGCCCGTCCCTTCTTTGCCAAAAAGGTGCTGATCGCCGGCACGGAAAGCTGCGGCAAAACGACCCTGACCAAGTGTCTGGCCAAGCTGTACAACACCTCCTGGTCAGAGGAAGTGGGCCGCTACTATGCCCGGGACTATCTAGGCAACGATGAGACCATCTACACCGACGAGGACTTCGCCCGGATCGCTCACATCCAGTATGAGCAGGACTATCACGCTTTGCGCTCAGCAAATAAAGTGTGCTTCTTCGACACCGATGCTACCTACACCGACTATTTCAGCGAGCTGTACATGGGCCACCGCAACGAGCTGGTCGAAAAGTACATCGACCACACCCGCTACGACCGGCTTTTCTACCTGATGCCGGATGTGCGCTGGGTAGCGGACGGCCAGCGCCTGAACGGCGATGAGGAACGCCGCCGCCTGCTGAACGACCGCCTTCTGCAAATGTACCGGGATTATGGTTTCGGGGATAAGATCACCATTATCAGCGGTGATTACACCGCCCGTCTTCATAAGGCCATCCAGCTGGTGGACGAGCTTCTTACCGGCGTTCGGCCTTAACGGCGGCGTGTACATACTCGGGAAGGAGCGGAGAATGAGATTACGCAGATGGTTGGCAGCGAGCCTGGGGGCGGTTTTCCTCTGCCTGAATGCGACGGCGGGAGCGTCGGGCGGCTATGCTTCCATCCGTGACCTGCGGAAAACCCTTCCCCAACGCTGGACGGGAGAGTACGTCGTCGCCCATGGGGACGGCGTCCACCTGATGGACGGGGATACCGTAAAAGTGGATGTGCCGGTGATCGTTCCGGAGGTGGAGAAAGTCCCGGCGGTGCGGATCACCTGGGGCGGACCTTATACGGATTTGAATGAGTCGGTCGTCGTGGACGAAAACACGGAAAACCATCTGGTGGCGGAATTTCCCGTTGTGCCCGGCCAGGGTTTTTCCCGGGAACAGGCGGCCGAGACCTATATCCAGAGCCTGAAGGAAAACATTGGAGAAATGGAAGAAAGAACGCTGACAAACTATCTGCTTCGGGAAGAGACCTCCGAGCAGTATGGTCGGCGTTTCTGGATGGCCTTTTACAGTTCGTTTCATGGAATTCCCTATCTCATCGGTCAGAATTTTCGACTGGAAGCTCCCGGCGAAAAGGAGGGAGATCTTCCGCCCGTCCCGGCCAACGTGTCGCAGGGCGCTCTTCTGGCGGACCGGGTCGGCGTTACCCTCTGCGCGCCCCGGGAAACCGGCGTGGACAGGGACGATCTTCCGCTGCTGGACTTTGGGGAGATCCTGAAGGTTTTTGAACAGTGGGTAAAAGATGGATATGTGTACTCGCTGGAGGAAATGCGTTTCGGATACATGGCCTTTATTGATCCGAAACGAAAGGGCGAGGAATTCGTCCTGCTTCCGGTGTGGACGGCAAAGGGGATCACGCGCGGAACGTTAAGCATGCCGTTTTGCCCGTCAGAAGACCCTGAATCCCTGGCGTTTATGGCCTATATGAATCCCACCGTCTGTGCGGTGAATGCTCAGACCGGCGAACGATTTGCCTTTGCAGAGGATACAAGGGCGGAACGGCGCTATCTGCCGGCGTTTCTTACTTGGGACGACGTCATGAAAAATCAATAAAAAATGTTCCTCGCGGCCTTGCTGCCGGGAGGAACATTGGTTTCATGGGAGAGCGGACAGGGGCGAAAGGAAATGCTTTTCGGCGGATGAATCCGCGTTGCTTTTGAAAAAAACTATGCTTTTCCTTCGCTTTTCAGCGTCTTCACCAGCTCTTCCATTTCTTTCACGGTGATTTTGCCGGAATCGATCAGAGCGTTCATCAGAAGCGAGGCATTGCCGGAGTAAACCCTGCTCAGCAGCTTCTGTGTCTGATCAGCCCGGGCTTCTTCCCGACTGACCAGCGGCGTATACATTTTGACCGGCCCGGTTTCATCTACCGAGACGGTTCCCTTCTCCTGCATGCGCTTGAGCAGCGTGATGACCGTATGACGGGTCCAGCCGGTGGAAGGGGCCAGCAGCTTGGTCATTTCCGGCATGGAACGCGGAGAAGCGTCCCACAAAATTTCCAGAATTTTCCATTCGGCTTCCGTACATTGGAAAGACATGAAACAATCCTCCTTTACGGGCAAATCAAACTCCAAAGTCGTCTTTGGTTACCGTTCCTTAAGGATACGACTGTCTACCGACTCTGTCAACCCAAAATTCTGGCCGGGAATGAAATAAATACGGGGGAATGAAGAAAAGTACCGCTTGACTTCCAACGCTTTTTTTCCGTCATTGCATTTCGAACATAGCGATGATATTTTTTATAGGAATCGATCCGACAAGAGAGGAACGAAAATGATGAGGGTGGCATTGATTGGAGATTTGCAGTATGCGCAAGGAGAAGAACCAAAAATTTTCAATTATCTGGAACAGATAAGGGAACAGAAGCCGGATATGGCTGTTTTTATGGGTGATATGGGTTGTAATGGTCAGCTTGGTTCTTTGGAAGGAATGTTGGCCGTAAGTAAAATGCTGACACGTCTGGAGTGTCCGGTTGCAGCGCTGATGGGCAATCATGACGTAGAGTACCGACCCGATGATGTGCAGTTACGCTCTCCTGAGCACTGGTATACTGAATGCTTTGGGCGAAAACAGCCGTGGCAGGCTATTGAAACGGAGGAAGCACTGCTGCTGTGTGTGAGCGTGGAACGTCAGCCGGAAAAAACGTATTTGACTCAGCATGCACTTTTTGTGTCTGAAGAGCAGTTCTCATGGCTGGAAACACAGCTAAAAGAGCATTCGTATAAGCCGACGATTCTTTTGACCCATGCTCCGATGGCCGGGAGCGGTGTTCGCTGTTGTCCGCCCATTCATTCTGCTGCAACGGATGCCCATCTGGATCACAGCTTTCAAGCAATGCGATGGAAGAGGTTGGCTCAGAAAAATCCTCAGCTTCGAGCATGGTGCAGCGCTCATTTTCATATGGGACACAATTATCCGTCGGCTCTGACTTGGGCAGAAAGGGTACTGCATATTTCCTGTGGTGTATTAACCTCTGCAGCAAGGGATGGCACTCGGCAGACACGTTTTTTGGAACTCCAAGGCGACGGACGGCTGAACGTGTTGACGCTGGATCATCTTCGACCGAAGATTCTTCATCAGGACACGATGCTGGAAATGACAGGTGAACGTCGTGCACCGAGAGAGGCGGTTATTCGAAATAAAAAAGAAATTTTTTTAGGTGAGGACAAAGCATTGTTAGACACTGTCGACAAAAGTGTCGTTTTGTGGTATAATGAAGAAAAACGCACAGGGGTGTTTCTTCATGGAGAACAGCTATCGACGGCACGATATGT
>SFGO01000098.1 GCA_004556545.1 Clostridiales bacterium | reverse complement strand
GAGCTCGCCTTTTTCCGCCGTCAAAATGGGCGGGCCTTTTTCCCTCCGCTGCCTATCGCCGCTCTGCTCCCCCGCAGTCGGCGTGGGGCAGGCTTACCCCTTGCGGGTTGGGATGCTTCGATGTGGCATGAATATTTTTGCAGCGCAAAAGGCCAGCGGGATTTCAAATCCACGCTGGCCTTTTTAAGCGAGCCATGAGGCCCGTCGCCGAATGGCGGTCTTTGCTATATAACCGGCAGGGAGCCATACCAGACCGGCGAGCCGCGAGGCCTGTCGCCGAGCGGCGGTAACTCCCCGGCCAAGCTGCATGTCTTCCGAGCTGCCCCGCGCCCTTTGGCGCGGTGTGGGGTCAAGGGGCACTGCCCCTTGTGCGAGCCATGAGGCCTGTCGCCGAGCGGCGGTAAAACCCCGGCCAAGCCGCATGTCTCCCGATCACCCCCGCGCCCTACGGGCGCGGTGTGGGGTCAAGGGGCACTGCCCCTTGTCATGAGGAGGAGGACTTGGGCGGTCATGTCGTCCCGGGGAGTGCCGCCGGAGGCCAGAATGGCGTTGCGGATGAGCGCGTCCGCCATGCGCTGGGGCTGAATGTAGACGCTTTCTTCCAGCATTTTGCGCATTTGGGCGTCGTCCGGAAAAACGTCCGAAATGCCGTCGGAGAGCATGACCAGGATGTCGCCGCTGTGCAGACGGCACTCTACCGAGGTGGAGCGGGCTTCTTCCATGACCCCCAGGGGCAAAGAAGAGGCTTCCAGCTTCTTGACGTGATCGCCCCGGATCAGCCAGCTGGCGCAGGCCCCCAGCTTTTCCAGCGCAACGTCTCCCGTCCAAAGATCCACGTCGGCCAGATCCACGGTGGAAAAGCCCTCCGGCTGCTCTTTTTGAGACAGCATGATGCCGTTCACCGCAGTAATGGCCTGCCGCCGGGTGTAGCCCGCTTCCATCAGAAGCAGAAGCAGCTCCAGCGTTTTTTCGCTCAGCTCGTGGGCTTCTCGGCCGTGACCCATGCCGTCGCACAGCATGAGCAGCAGCCGCCCGCCGTCGCAGCGCCGGGCCGCACTGGCGTCGCCGCATACGTCTCCTTCTCCGCCGGATTCCCGCTGCCCGGCGCAGACGGAAGCCGTGCCGATGGAAGCGCTGTATAACGGTAATTCTTCCAGCTCAATGTGTCCCTTCTCCGCCCGGGCGATGGAAAGGGGCATCTGTTCCTCCTGATCCAGCCGGCGCAGAAGCGCCTCCAGCGGTTTCTGGATGGGGAACATGGCCTCCGCCTGTAAGGCCGCCTGCAAATGCCCGTCCACCCGGCGGGCGTATAAAAGCTGGGCGGGAACGTGCAGCTCGTCCATGAGCTGGCGGATGATGTGCGCCGCCTGCAAATCATTCAGACTCTCCCCCGCCGCGACGGTGTTCAGCTCCCCGAGGGAACCCAGCATGGCCGCCAGATGGGTCAGGGTCAGCTCCCGCTCGTAGCGGGCGCGCTTCTGGCGGTTCAGCCGCTGCTGATGCAGGGCAAGCGCCTGCTGCGCCGCTTCGGGAATGGCTTCCGCCCGCAGACAGCCCTGCTGGCTCAGGGCGGGCAGCGTATCCTCCTCGATGGGCTCGCCCTGACGGCTGCGCTCGATCATAGAATTCATCAGCTTTTCCGTGCGGGCCCGGGCGCGACCCCAGCATAGCTCCCGATTGGAGCATTGGGCGCAGAGCAGTTCGCCCAGCTCCAGCCCTTCGGAGGGAACTGTTTCCGGGGCTTGCGGCAGAGCCTTGGCCACGCTGCGGATGGATTCCTGCATCCGGGCGATGGTCTCCCGAAGGAATGCCCCGTCCATGCCGCCGGACTGACGGCTCAGCGGGCAGAGCAGTTCCCGGGCCTCGTCCAGACGGGCTTTGGGCAAAAGCACGTAGCAAAGCCCGCCCAGCGCCACCGCCAGCCAGCCCAGCGGCGGCTGTGTCAGCGGAGTCACAAAAAAGGAAAGCAGATTTCCCACAAAGGCCGCTGCCATTCCCAGCAGCCGTTTCTTTTTCCAAAAGGGAATGCCGCAGAGAAGCCCGCACAGGGACAGGCTGAAGGCGATCCGACAGTCGTGGCCGCCAAACGCCAGCGCCAGACCGCAGAACAGCCCGCCCGCCGCTCCTGCGGCGCACCCGGCCTGCCCGGCAGCCAGCAGCGTGCCCAGCACTGCGGCGGCTTGTCCCAGCGGAACGCCCAAAAACTGAAAGTAGCCCAGCCCGGAAATCAGCAGAAGGCCCAGAAAAATCCGCACTGCCTTGTCCCGGAAGCGCGGCGGCGCAAAGCCTGTCCGCTCCAGCCCGTCCCGGAACCAGGCGGAAAGCACCATGCATACCGGCACCGCCGCCAGCGCCAGCAAAATCTGCAACGGATCGCCCGCAAACAGGCTTTGAATCGCCCGGGGCATCATGGCCGCGCCGCCCAGCGCCGCCGTTTCAATGCCGGGGCGGGGACGGGAGCGCCGCAAAAGCAGCCAGAGGAACAAAAGCCCCGCATATTGCCACGGGTCGCTTTCGATTCCCCAAAGCAGCCGGAGAGCCAGCGACAGCGCCATGCCCAGCAGGGAGAAAAGCTCCGGCGGGCGATTCAGCCCCAGAAGCAGCGCCGCCGCAAAGGGCGAGGGAATTCCGAACCAGCGCACGAAGGGCAGCAGAAAGAAACAGGCGCATATCTCCAGCTGATGAACGGAACAGGCCAGCGTAGCGTAGGCCCACTGAAAAAAGGCGCGGGCCGAGGCGGAAAATTTTGGTCTGACGGAAGCGGCTTTCAGCCCGCCGTTCCCGGTCTGCATTTCGCTTTGCAAGGAAAAAACACCTCCTGTGCGCTTTGATGACGAATGATGCTGAAATGAGTATAGACAGGGCCGGAAAAACGGCCTGTCGATTCCCGGCGCGAAAAATGGCAGCCGTGCGACGGTCTTCGACAGGTTTTGGAAGCATAGAACCCGGCCCGGCTTCACAGCATAAGACGGAAAAGAAGGGAGTGTGCGGCTATGGATGGAAAGAAAAAGCTGGCGGGCTGGCTGGTGCTGACCGTCATCGCGCTGGTGGCGGCGGTAGCGCTGGCCACCACCAATCTCATTACGGAAAAACCCATTGCGGAACAGAATCTGGGCGAAAATCAGCAGGCATTAAAGGCCATGTTTCCCGAGGCGGACGAGTTTGCGGAGGTCAGCCCCGGCGAAAGCAGCGGCGTTGACTTCGTGTACGAGGTCAGGCAGAGCGGGCAGACCATCGGCTACGCGGTCAAGGAAACGGTGCAGGGGTACGGCGGCTCCATCGAGGTGCTGACCGGCATGGAATCCGGCGGCATACTGCGGGGGATCAGCGTAGGCGGCCCCGACTTCAAGGAGACGGAAGGGCTGGGCGCCCGGGCGAAGGAGCCGGAGTTTACCGATCAGTTTGCCGGAAAAACACCGCCGCTGAAGCTGGGAGAGACGATCGACGGGATCTCCGGGGCGACCATTACCAGCCGGGCCGTGGTGGACGGCGTGAATCAGGGTGTGCAGAAGGTACAGTCCCTAACGGGCGGCGGGGACGGCAGCGCGCCGGAAACGGAGCAGCCTGCCCGAGAAGCGAACGCCAGCGTCATCGGCTACGGCGGCCCCGTGCTGGTGCGGCTGCGGCTGAACGCCGCCGGAGCCATCGAAGCGCTGACCGTGGGCGAAGCCCGGTTTGGCGAAACGGACGGTGTGGGCAGCAAGGTGAAGGACGCGAGCTTCCTTGGCCAGTTCGAAGGCAAAACGCCGCCCTTGGAGCTGGGAAAGGACGTAGACGGCATCTCCGGCGCGACGGTCTCTTCCCAGGCCGTGGTGGATGCTGTCAATCAGGCGGCGGATTTTTTGCGGAAATAACCCGGACTTCGACAAACAAAGCGATTTTTTGAGGCAGGAAAGCGCAGCCGCGGGGCGGAACCTCCCATTGAGTGTTTTTCAGAGCGAAAAAACAAAAGGAGGGATCCGGCTTGCGGCTGCTGATTGCCATTTTAGAAGAAAGAAAAGCGCTGGAGATCCGGCTTCGGCTGTACGGGATGGACGAGCGCTGGGATATATGCGTGGCGGCGGACGGGGCTCAGGCCGCGCTGCTGCTGAAAACGGAGCGCTGGGATGCGCTGCTGCTGGACAGCCGTCTGCGGGCAGACGGCGCTTCCCTGTGGGAAACGCTGTGTCAGGCTCCGCCGCTGTGCCCCCCAAGGGTGCTGGCGCTGTGGCAGGATGGCCCCCGCCCGGCGGCGGACTGCGCCGTACCGGCGGAAAGCGGCGGCGTCCGAATCGCGGCGCTGCTGTCCGTGCTTGCCAAAAAGCCGCTGCCGTATCTGGCAGCGGCTCACCGGGCCCGAATCGAGCGGGCGGCGGAACGCTTTCTGGATGCGCTGGGCATGCGCCGGGAATGGAAGGGCCGGAGCTATGCGGCCTGGTGCCTGTGCCGCCGGGTTCCCGTCCCCGGGCTGGATCAGCAGCCCGTCAACCGGCTGTACGCGGGATGCGCCCGGGCCTTCGGGGTCAGCGCCGGAGCGGTGGAGCGTTGCCTTCGCGTCGCCGTGGAGGGCGTGTTCACCATGGGCAGTATCCCCAACATCGAGCGCTTCTTCGGCGCGACCATCGACCCGGACAAGGGCAAGCCCACCAACCGGGCCTTTCTGATGGAAGCCGTAGGGCAGCTTCGCTTACTCCTTGACGGCAGAATGCTCGGGAAAGAGCAGGGAGATGCACCACAGCCCTGCCGCGCCTACCAGCGTATAGACGATGCGGCTCCAGACTGCCGCCTGACTGCCGAAGATCCATGCCACCAGATCAAACTGGAATACGCCGATCAGCGCCCAGTTGATCGCGCCGATGATGACCAGCACCAATGCGATTGTGTTTACCATAGGGTTTCCTCCTTCCTGCAAGCCCGGGGGCTTTTTCATGAGTTTGCCCCGGAGAAGGAAGGATTATGCTCCTCGGGCAGAAAGCAGGCCTGAGCGTCGCCACCCTGAAAGAGGATGCGCCGTTCCCACGGCCGGTACAGATTCAGCAGGCACACCCGGCCGCAGAGCGCGTCCGAGATCAGCGCCAGCTGGCCCTGACAGCACAGGCCCATGCACAGCGCCCATTCCGGCAGGTTCCATTCCAGTTTTCCCTCGGGAAGGGACAGCTTCATCAGGCCGTCGGGGGTGCTGAGCAGCGCGCTGACCCCGTCCGGGCAGACGCACAGCGCGCCCGGCTGACCCGGCAGGCGCTGGATTTCCCGGGCCCGGGGCCGTCCGGGCCGGGCCACGCACACCGCCGTCTCCAGCTCCTCGCCTTCTACGGCGCACAGAAGCACCACGCCCTCCCGCCAGAAATCCGCGCCGAAGCAGGGGCTTTTGGGATAAAAAACATGGCGGACGGTCAGGTCGGGCGCGTTCAGCAGACAGGCTTCGTTCACCGCGCCCCCGGCGCACAGAAGCAGCCGCCCGGAGGAATGAAGCTTCATGGAACGGGGAAAAACGCCTGCCGGGGCCGCGCAGCGCAGTTCGCCCTTTTCCAGCGAAACCGTCTGCACCGCGTCGGCTTCGGTGCTGAGAAAATACAGAAATTTTCCACAGGGAGAGGGCAGCGCAGCCGCCAGCGCGGGCGGCGCAGGAAAAATTTTCTCTACTTGCAGGGTGCGCCGGCTGAGGCAGCAGCAGTCCCGATTTTTCCGGCAGCAGAGAAACAGCCGCTCCCGGTCCGCCGCCGGGCAGTAGGGGCATTCGGCAGGGCAGTCCAGACGCAGGATTTCTCCATTCTTCCAGAGAAACGCCCCGCGCCCGGAATCCGCAATCAGAATTTTCATGACAACGCTCCCTTGCGCCTCGCGGCGACAGAATCGATAGAATCATTTCATCCTATGGGTCTTCCGGCAGGACGTGCGAATTTTGGCAGGAAAAACGGAAAAGACGTCGAATAGCGTTAAGTGGCGTATTTTTGTATCTGTCACGAATGTGAGGAAAGCGGCGGAACGCGCCGCAGGAAAGGAAGGACCACACTTGCGCTATCAAACTCGCGGAACCTGCTCTACGGCGATTGATTTAGAGATCGAAAACGACATCATCACCCACTGCCAGTTCACCAACGGCTGCCGGGGCAATACCCAGGGCCTGGCCAAAATGGTGGAAGGCCAGAACGCCAAAGACGTGATGAACCGCCTGCGGGGCATTCAGTGCCGGGGCAACACTTCCTGCCCGGATCAGCTGAGCCGCGCCATCGAGCAGTACTATCAGCAGCACGCGGAATAAAGGCCCACGGCCTGTCCGCAGAAGGAGCAAAAACTTGGAAACCGCAGAACCAATGAAATTTTCCGACGCAGCGGAGCTGAGTCCGGAAATCCTCAAGGCCGTCGCCAAGATGGGCTTTCAGGAAATGACGCCGGTGCAGCAGCAGACTCTGCCCCTGATGATGGAGGGCCGGGACGTGATCGCCATCGCCCCCACAGGCACTGGCAAGACCTGCGCATTCGGCATTCCCATGCTGGAATATGTGAATTTGAACGACCGGCGGGTGCAGGAGCTGGTGCTGGCCCCCACCCGGGAGCTGAGCCTGCAGATCACCGACGAGCTGCGGGCGCTGGCCCAGTTCATCCCCGGGGTGCGCATCGCCTGTCTGTACGGCGGCCAGCCCATCGTCAAGCAGCTCAAGCAGCTGCAGCAGAACCCGCAGATCGTCGTGGCCACCCCGGGCCGCCTTCTGGACCACATGAACCGGGGAAACATCCGGCTGAACGCGGTTCACACCATGGTGCTGGATGAAGCCGACGAAATGCTCAACATGGGCTTCGTCAAGGACGTGACCCGGATCATCGAGGCCACGCCCATCGAGCGGGAGCTGGTGCTGTTCTCCGCCACCACCAATCAGGACGTGCTGACCATCGCGTGGAAGTATCAGAACGACCCGGTGGAAGTGCGCATCGAGGCCACGAAGGAAAACCGGCCCCAGATCACCCAGTACGTCATCAACACCGAGCGGGAACAGAAGTACGAAAACCTGCTCTATCTTCTGGACAGCGACGTTTACCAGAAGATCATGGTTTTCATCAACACCAAGGACATGACCCAGCGCCTATGCAAACGCCTGAAGGACGCCGGCTATCCGGCGGAATGCCTGCACGGCGACATGCGGCAGAGCGTGCGCAACGAGGTGATGCAGGGCTTCCGCAAGGGCAAGTTCCAGATTTTGCTGGCCACCGACGTGGCGGCCCGCGGCATCGACGTGGACGATGTAGAGGCCGTCATCAACTACGACCTGCCCAACGAAAACGAGTACTACCTGCACCGCATCGGCCGCACCGGACGGGCCAAAAAGCACGGCGTGGCGTTCACCCTGCTGACCTACACCGAATCCGTCCGCTTCGACGAAATTCTCAAGTACATCATGGCCAAGCCCATTCCGCTTCATTTTGACGAGATGGGCATCCTGACCCAAGAAGACGGCGAGCCTTTCTTCGAAAACATGTAATTTTCACCGTTTTCATGCAAGAGGAAGGCCCAAACCGGGAAAACTACCTTATCCAAACGGGACAAACCAGCAAAAGTACGGAGGCGACGACTTATGGGGATCATTCCTTCCCGCAATCTGGAGGAGCAACGCCGGGAGAAGGACGGCATCGTTTATTTTGACCGCGGCGTGATTGAGGGGAAAGACGGGCGCAAATATGAGCGCTATGCCATCCAGACCCACTTTGTGCAGGTGGGCGAAAGCCAGAAGGATCTGGTGGAAAAGTATGTGCGGCCTCTGTATCAGGAGGGCGACATTCTCAGCTTCGGCGCCAAGGTCATGTGCATGTGCGTCAAGTCCGTCAAGACGCGGGATCAGGTGAAGCCCGGCTTCTGGGCCAACTTCCTGTGGCGCTTTGCGGGCATCAACCACACCGGCGTAGGCATGCACGAGCCCTACAAGCTGCAGCTGGTCATCGACATGGTGGGTCTGCCCCGGGTGCTGCTGGCGGCGTTCTGCAGCGCCGTGACCAAGCTCTTCGGCATCCACGGCGTCTTTTACAAGGTCTGCGGCAAGGGCGTGGGCGGCATCGACGGCTTCTACGAGCGTTCCAGCTTCGATCTCTACCACGAAATGGCCCTCATCAACCCCGAGCATCCCAACGAGCTTTGCGAAGAGTTGAGCCGTGAAACGGGCATCCCGGTCATTCTGATGGACGCCAACGACCTGCAGCGGGATCAACTGGGCAAGTCCAGCACCGTCCCCCTGACCGACGAGCAGATTCAGGATGCCATGGCCGACAATCCCAGCGGCCAGGGCGACGAACGGACCCCCTTCATCCTCATCCGTCCCCTGTAAGGGGCAGTGCCCCTTAACCCCACACCGCGCCCGTAGGGCGCGGGGCGCTCGTGGACAAGTTACTTGGCTGTAAAGCTACCGCCGCTCGGCGACAGGCCTCGCGGCTCGCGCAAGGGGTAGTACCCCTTGACTCCATACCGCGCCAACAGGCGCGGGGCGCTCGGGAGACATGCCCGTTGGCCGGGGGTTTACCGCTGCTCGGCGATGGGCCTCGCGGCTCGCGGGTTTGGTGCGGCTCCCTGACAGTTGTATCGTAAAAACCGCCATTCGGCGACAGGCCTCATGGCTCGCAATAAAGGCCAGCGTGGATTTGAAATCCCGCTGGCCTTTTGCGTTGCAAAAACATTCATGCCACATCAAAGCATCTCAACCCGCAAGGGGTAAGTCTGCCCGCCGCCAACTGCGGGGGAGCAGAGCGGCGATAGGCAGCGGAGGGAAAAAGGCCCGCCCATTTTGACGGCGGAAAAAGGCGAGCTCCGAGCGCG
>SFGO01000097.1 GCA_004556545.1 Clostridiales bacterium | reverse complement strand
TGGCGGCGATCCTGCGCCGGTGGGAAAGCGCGCTTTACAACGAAAAAATCTGTGGTAGAATTTGAAATGGAGGACAAAATAAGGAGGGGCTTCCATGGCGATTCTGAACTTTTCCGATGTGCTTAAAAATGTGGGGCTTGACCCGAAGCGGGTAAAACTGATCCGGCATTCGCTGGGTGACAAGGCATTCAAGAAATGCTATGACAAGAACATGGTGGAGGAGTACACCCGCGTACAGAGTGAAACCTTCAGCAACGGGTATGATTATTGGTGCGTATTTATCAGCGACAAGAGTACGACGGCAAAGTTTTTCGCCTGCTACAAGGTAGACGGCGGCGTTATTGACACGCAGGACACGAAGCCAAAGGATTTCCCGCTGGAGGATTGGTTCCAAGGGCAGCGAATGTTTTACAATCTGAAGCGTGTTGACCTACTGAAAGAATACGAAGGCAGACTCTTGATCGAATGGGGCAAAAGTGCGCTTGCTTGGGCACAAAAGGGGACGAACGAAAAGCCTATTGTGGCCATCCGAGATAAGAAGATTTTTTCCGGCTACGAAAACACGATTCTTACCTATGAAGAGCTTCGGGAGATTGTGCAAGACCCCACGGCATACGAATCGTGGCACACGGCGCTTTCCACCGTCAACGCGGTCTATCTCATTGTTGACCGTGAAAATGGCCGGAAGTATGTTGGCTCAGCTTACGGCAAGGGCGGTTTGTTGGGACGCTGGACGCACTATGTGAAATCGCTGCACGGCGACAACAAGCTGATGAAGGAGCTGCTCTGCGACTACCCGGATAGGTATACGCACTTCCAGTTCTCGATTTTGCAGCTCCTGCCAAAGGCCGTGACGCCCGATGAAGTGATCCAAACGGAGACCCTTTGGAAGAAAAAGCTGCTGACCTATGAGCCTCTCGGTATGAATGCGAACTGACTGTTCGAATTCTCCTGCCATACATCTGTCTTTGACCCACTTTTGACCCAGAACGGAACCGGAGCAGGCAGGTCTGGGCGGAAACAATGGAAGATCCGCCGAGCGAATGGCTACAAAAAGCACAAATCGAAGCCGTTTCGGCTCCGATTTGTGCTTGAGACAACCTACGGACCAGAAGGCCGGGGATTCGAATCCCTCACGGCGTGCCACCCCGAAACCGTTGCATCGCAACGGCTTCGGGGTTTTCTTTTGTCCCCGTATGCCGCGAAAACCGGCGGCGTTTCTAACCGAATTCTAACGCGTTAGATCAACAGCTTGCGCGATGCGAAGCCGAACTTTTGCCTATCGTCTGCTGCCGTTACACAAGCTCTTTCTTCTTCAGTACGCGGCGCAGCGTCAGCGCCAATGCGATGTTGCCGGCAAGTGCCAGTCCCGCGGCCGCGCCGAGGACGATCGTGACGGGAGACGCGGCCTCGGAGGAAGCCGCGGCCTTGACGCCGGTGTCCAGTTCGCCGATCCACCAGTTGCCGTTGTCGCCGATGAAGGGCGTCAGGCCATCTGCCCCGACCACCACGCCGAGGTCAGTGGTCTTGCCGTTGGTATAGGTGAGGATCAGGTGGCCGTCGGCGTTGATTTCCGCTGATACGATGCCCACACCGTCCTGACCGTTGAGACCGTCACGGCCATCCCGACCCGCCGCTCCGGCGGCACCCGTGGCACCCTTGTCGCCCTTATCGCCTTTTTCGCCAGTGGCTCCGGTGGCTTTTACACCGAGGGAAGTCCAAGTTTTACCATCGTCATAGGAAACATACCACAGATTATCTTCGCCGATTTTCAGCTGCGGACAGCCAATGGTGGCGGGATCAAGCCAATCGGCGGTGAAGGTGGTGCTCTCCGTGATGGGGGTGTTGAAATCGAAGGACGTACCATATCGTGCGCACACCCGATGGGGCAGCGGGTGATGCGGTAGCAGCAGGCACCCTCATAGGGTTCAAGCGGGCGCATTTCGCGCCCGTTTATTTTCTTCGCAGTTACTCGAAAAGAAACACAAATCTCGCTATAATAGAGAAAACACGGGAGGTGCGGGTATATCGTGATCGGTGAGAAAGCGCCGGAGGTCTGCCCGACCTGCAACCATCCCCAGAGCTACTTTGAAATTCACGCGGAGAATTATTTAAGGAAGAAAAGGAGAATCATCATGGAGCAGAAGTTTTATATTTGCAAGCATTGCGGCAACATCATTGCCAAGGTCAAGGACACGGGCGTTCCCGTCATCTGTTGCGGTGAGCCGATGAGCGAGATCGTTCCCAGCACCACCGACGCGGCGGTTGAAAAGCACGTCCCCGTTTGGACGGTGGAAAACGGCATCGTCCATGTCAAGGTCGGCTCCGTGGAGCATCCCATGTTGCCGGAGCACTACATCGAGTGGGTGTCCCTCCACACCAAGCAGGGCAATCAGCGTAAGGAACTGCACCCGGGCGAAAAGCCGGAGGTCTGCTTCGCTCTCTGCGAGGGCGACGAGGTCGAGGCGGTCTACGCCTACTGCAACCTCCACAGTCTGTGGAAAGCGTAATTTATCTGACCATTCTTTGCGCAGCCGGTGGGGGCTGCGGATGCGGTTCGCCGGTGAAGCGATCCGGAGGTGAACCATGGCAAAGCGGAAAAGGGATCTGAATACCGTTTATATATCGGAGCGGCTGCGGGAGAGTCTGCGGCCTATTTCCCGCTGCGCGCTGACCACTGTGGTGGCGCCCATGGGCTACGGTAAGACCACGGCGGTGAACTGGTATCTGGCCGAGCGCGCCGGAGCGGAGGCCGTGAAGGTCGTCCGGATCAACGTGTATTCGGACAATCTGGCCATATTCTGGCGAAGCGTTCAGGACGCCTTTGCCCGCGCCGGCTTTGATATGCTGCGGGGCTATCCACGCCCTGTGGATGCCGCCGGCGGCGGGCTGCTGGCGGATGATCTCTGCCACGGGCTGGCGGGGGAGGTGCCCTGCTACATCTTCATAGACGATTTTCACCTGCTGCTGGATCAGCGGGCGTCGGCCTTTCTGTGTATGCTGGCCAACCGCCTGCCCGACAATGTGCACCTGATCGTGGCCAGCCGGGATCGCTTCCTGCCTGACGCGGAGACAGTGCGGCTGGGAGCGAAGGTCTATCCGCTGGGCACGGAGCAGCTGCGGCTCAACCACACGGAGCTGTCCGTCTACGCCCACCGGTGCGGCACGGAGCTGTCCGACGCGCAGATCGACGAGATACTCTATTCCAGCGAGGGCTGGTTTTCCGCCGTTTACCTGAATTTGCGCACATTTTCCGAGCATGGTGTGCTGCCAAGCCGTCATTCCGACATCTATTCCACCTTTACGGCGGCCATGATCGACCCGCTTCCGGAAAAGCGGCGGGAGTTTCTGGCGGTCATGGGTCTTGCCGATGAGTTTACCGTGGAGATGGCGTGCTTCGTCACCGGTGACGCGGACGCAAAGCAGATCCTGTCCGCTCTCACAGAGCAGAACGCCTTTATTAAGTGTCTGGAGGACGGCGTTACATACCGGTTTCACCACATGATGAAGGAATGCGCGGAGCGCGCCTTTGCCGCGCTGGACGGGGAGAAGCAGACCGTATATCACACGCGGTTCGGAGAGTGGTATGAAGCCCGCCGCCGGTATCTCCACGCCATGACGTTCTACCGGCGCAGCGGCGACTACGATGCGCTGCTGCGGGTGGTGCAGGAGGACGCGGGCATTCTGCTGGCCTCTGTTGCCCCCGATGCTGTGCTGAAAACGCTGGCGTAGTGCCCGGTTTCCACGCTGAAGCGGCACCCGGCGGCGCTGCTGGTGCTCATGCGCAGCATGTTCAACTGGCGGAATATCCCCAAAATGATGGAGCTGAAGGGCATTCTGCTTGCCGCCATCGGGGAGCATCCGGAGATGCCGGAGGAGGAACGAGGCGATCTGCTGGGCGAGTGCGACCTCATCATGAGCTTTCTGTGCTACAACGACATCAGCGCCATGAGCCGCCTGCACCGCAGCGCCAGCGCGCAGATGTCCCGCCAGGCCATCAGCATCCGGAACAGCGGCGGCTGGACCTTCGGCTTGCCGTCCGTGCTGATGATGTTCTACCGTGCGCCGGGGAAGCTGGCAAGCGAGCTGGCTGAGATGGACGAGTGCATGCCGCACTATTACAGGATCACCGACGGCCACGGACAGGGCGCGGAGACGATCATGCGGGCGGAGGCGCTGTTCTGTCGGGGGCGCTTCACCGATGCCCATATCGAATTGGAGCGCGCCTATGCCCAGATCAGGGACAACGGGCAGGAGAATATGGCGCTCTGCTGCGATTTTCTGGCGTGGCGGCTTTCTCTCTGCGCGGAGGTGGAGCCGGAGCTGACCCTTGAGGAGCGCCGCGAGGCGCTGCTGCGGCAGCACAACGCCTCGTGGCTCAACATCTGGAACGCCACAGCCGCGTATTATCATGCGCTGCGGGGAGAGCCGGAGAGGATACCGGAGCTGTTTGCGCAGCACAGGCTTTCCACGGTCAATATCCTTGCGCCGGGCAAGCCCATGATGGAGATGATCGAGAACCAGGTGTATCTGGCGCAGGGCGCCTGGGCCAAGGTCATCGGCCGCAGCGAGGGGCTGCTGGCGATGTGCGAGGGGATGCACTACGCGCTGGTGGCGCTGCATGTTCGTGTCCAGACCGCCGCCTACGAGCGGCTGGGCAAGCACACAGAGGCGCGGGCGCTGCTGCGGCAGGCGCTGTCCGATGGGGAGCCGGACGGACTTGTGATGCCCTTCGTGGAGAACTACGACGGGCTGGTGCCCTTGCTGGCGCAGGAGATACGAAGCGATCTGATCGACAGGATCGTGGAGCTGGGCGAAGCATCCCGGCAGCGGAAAGAGAGGAACGTCAGACCCCGTGCGCTGTCCGCGCTGACGGAGAGGGAGTTCGAGATCGTGCGCCTGATGGCGCAGCGGCTGAGCAACCGCGAGATCGCGGAACGGCTGTTTCTCACCGAGGGCAGCGTGAAGCAGTACGTCAAGCAGATCTACTCCAAGCTGCATATCGACGGGGACACCCGCACCAAGCGCAGGCGGCTGAACGAGCTGCTGGAAGCAAAAGCCTAACCATTGGGGAATATACGACTATGTGGACTATCCCATCACGCTGCAGGGCGACCCGTGGGAGGAGTTCCGGAGCATCGACTTTGCCGACCGGAACGGTGACGGCGACAGTGACATGGCCATGCTGTTTGAGCTGGATGGTCAGCAGGTGCTGATGGTGTGGTTCTGGGATGCGGAAGCCGAGGGATTTGTGTTCCAGCCGGAGGAGTTCTCCGTGGAGGACTTCGGTGGGGAGAGCGTGTCCCACGTGGGCTTTGAGGGCACGTGGTATCTGGATGGCGACGAAACGGAGGAAAGAGTCATTATCATCGGCGTTGTGGGCGACTGGGTGCTGTACGACCAGCAGGGAGACACCCGCACCGCCATCGACAGCGGGCTGCTCCGGGTGGTGGACGAGACGCAGGGACACTATGCCGCCGATTCCGAGCAGTTTGACGGCGTCTCCTACATCATCGCCATGGCCGGGGACAACGGCATGTACTGGGGCGTCACCGGCGATTATGACTACTACGAACGCCTGGACTGAGGGCAAACAGGGACAGAATACAATAAAACAACGCGGGCTATGCCCGCGTTGTTTGTTGTATATTCAGACTCAGTCGGCGTCCTTGCTGGTGGCCTTGTCGAAGATCTCTACGGCCTCGGCGTTGGGAGCCGGCGTCAGCTTGGCCACCACAACGGCGATAATCAGGCTGGCGATGAAGCCGGGCACGATCTCAAACACGCCGGTGGAGGCGGTCAGACCGGTCAGCAGCCAGCCCAGATCCACCACGAAGCCGGAGATAACACCGGCCACGGCGCCCTTGTAGTTGAACCGCCGCCAGAACAGGGACAGCAGGATGGTGGGGCCGAAGGAGGCACCGAAGGCGCCCCAGGCGTTTTCCACCATGTCCATGATGGCCTGGGCACCGCTGCCCTTGGAGTTGGCGATGAAAAAGGCGATAACGGACAGCGCCAGCACCAGAACACGACCCACCATCAGCGTTTCCTTCTCCGTGGCGTTCTTGTGGAAGAAGGGCTTGTACAGGTCGGCGGTGAAGGAGCTGGACGCCACCAGCAGCTGGGAGTCCGCCGTGGAAATGGAGGCGGCGATGATGGCCGCCAGCAGCAGGCCGCAGATACCGGCGGGGAAGAATTTACGTGCCATGGCGATGAACACCAGCTTCTGGTTGCCCACCGTCAGCAGTTCCTTGCCCATGACCATACGGCCCAGGTAGGCGATCAGCACGGCGGAGAGCAGGGAGATGATGACCCATACAATGGCTACGATGGAGGACTTGCGGATCATAGAGGGCTTCTTGATGGACATGAAGCGCACCAGAATGTGGGGCATGCCGAAGTAGCCCAGACCCCAGCCCAGACCGCTGAGGATATCCTGCCAGCTGGCGCTGAACAGGCCGCCGCCGAAGTCACACTGGGTGACAGCGCCGGACGCGGCGTCGGTGTACTCGTACACGGTGGTCAGAGCGGAGGGGTCAAGCAGCTCGCGGTGGCCAAAGTAGACCACGATGGGCACCAGCATCAGCGCCAGCATCATCAGCATGCCCTGGAAGAAGTCCGTCCAACACACAGCGGTGAAGCCGCCGAAGAAGGTGTACGCCACGATGATCAGCAGGAACACGAACATGGCCAGCTTGGGGGACACGTCCGGGAACAGGGTGGTGAACACGGAGGTGCCGGCCACTAGAGCGGAGGCCACATAAATGGTGTAGGCAAACAGGAAGATCAGCGCACACACCAGCTGCAGGGAGCGGGAGTCCACCGCGAAGCGGTTGGTCAGGTACTGGGGCACGGTGATGGCATCGTCAGCAGCCTTGGAGAAGGTGCGCAGACGCTTGGCGCACAGGATCCAGTTGGCGGCGGTGCCCAGCGCCAGACCGATGCCGATCCACATCTGGCCGAAGCCGAAGGCCAGAATGGAGCCGGGAAGACCCATCAGCAGCCACGCGGACATGTCGGAGGCCTGAGCGGACAGCGCCGTGACCCAGGGACCCATGGAGCGTCCGCCGAGGAAGAAGTCCTCGGAATTCTTGTTGGAGCCATTAAAATAGAAGACCAGCGCTACTCCCAAGAGAATAATGAAGTAGCCCAAAAATACGATGATTTCCCAATTCATGATTTCTCCGTCCTTTGTCTAAGTTCAGTCTGTCAATTCAAAAACACACTAACTTGCAGTATACAACAATCCTCACCGTTTGTAAATCGCCATTCCAAACTTTTTTGCTTTAATTTGACAGATGGGCGCCTTTTTCCCCGCTGTCCCTTGTCAATTGCCGCCGATTGTGGTATGCTGTATCTAATAACACGAGAGGGAAGGTACATGCCATGGATGCCAGCTTCAAAACATGCATGTTCGGCGGGTTCGACCGTCAGGATGTGGTGGCGTTTATCGAGAAAACGGCGGAGGAGCACCGCGTGGAGACGGAGACGCTGCGCGCGGAGAACGAACAGCTGCGCCGCGAACGGGACGCCGCTGTCGCCGAGAATGAGGCGCTGCGCTGCCTGACAGAGGAGGATGCCCGCTTGCAGGAGGACAACAACCGGCTCCAGCGCCGGGTGGAGGAGCTGCAGGGAAAGCTGGCGGAGGTACAGGCGGAGAACGACGCTTTGCGCGGGCCGGCGGGGGAGTACCAGTCTCTGAAGGAACATATTGCCGACATCGAGATCAGCGCCCACCGCCGCACGGAGGAGTTCCGCGCCCGCGCCATGGAGCGGCTGGGGCAGTGCATCGCCCAGCAGCGCCTGTGGTGCAGCCAGCGGCGCAGCACCTACCTGACGATGAATGCAGCCCTGTCCCAGCAGCTGCGCGCCGCCCAGGAGGAAGTGGACAACGCGGATTTCACCGCCTTTGACGACATGATCGGGGAGCTGCAGCGCCTGGAGGACGAGCTGAAGAAGCCCGATCCGCAGATATGAGAGAAAAAAAGAACCGCCCGCGGGCGGTTCTTTTTTTGCGCACATAGCCGGCTGCGTTTATATTTCGCTCTTCATACAAAACAGGTGGATACCCAGCGCCGCATTGAAGCCCGTAGCCGCAAACACGCTGAAGCGCTCGACCACGCCGAGATATGCGGCAGGGACGATTTTCATCCCCATTGCACCCACAAGCATCATGGCCAATGCGACAGCGGCGCACACACCGTAGGAACGGCAGCTTTTGCTCTTGGCTCCTGCGACGATGATGATCACCAGCGATACGATGGACAGCAGCACCACCAAAGCGGTGACGGCCATGTGCATCACGTCCTGAAAGGCCCCGGCATAGCCGCTGCTGCTCAGCGGGAACATCCGATACCCGACTGCCGATATCCACTCCATGACGGCGAACAGATAAATGCCTGAACGGAGCAGCTTGGTTTTCCGCCCTTGGATGCCGATGCAGACAACGGTCACGCAGACGACCTCGCACACATTGTAAAGGGCGCTGAGTTGATTCCACAGCGCCAGCGACGGCGCATTGGCGGCGCTCAGGTCGCTGACCGCCTGCGCCATTCAGTTGTATCCGGGATAGGCCAGCGGCGCGAACACCACCGCCGCCGTGTACGAAAGAAAGCTGACAACACCCAGCAGCCCCAACCTTTGCAGCAATGTTTTTTTCATGATTTTCCTCCTAAAAAAGATGCAGTGCTGACCACAGCAATTGCGGTCAGCACTGCGTCTTTGCGTCTGGCTGATAAATGACCTCGATTTGAAAATGCCGCGCGTGGATGATGCGCTTCTGTCCGCGCCGCTTCATCATCACGTTTCGCTAACTAATGTTCGTTAGTCATATTATAGACGCTTTTGGAGGAAAGTCAAGTAGTTGTGAGATGCCGGATGATCCATTCATCCAGAAAAAACGACCAATTCTAACGCCGTTCCAACGCGAAAATCGGAAAATTCAAGGAGTCGGACAAAAAAGGAAAGTCCAGCAAACCCTTGGCTTAACAGTGATAAGGAAGTAATTCTAATTTTTACTGTTGGCTGACAGATTCGGGTGTGCAGGGCAACCGTAAGGCTGCAAAAGCTGTCTGTTTCC
>SFGO01000096.1 GCA_004556545.1 Clostridiales bacterium | reverse complement strand
CCTTTTTCCGCCGTCAAAATGGGCGGGCCTTTTTCCCTCCGCTGCCTATCGCCGCTCTGCTCCCCCGCAGTTGGCGGCGGGCAGGCTTACCCCTTGCGGAGTGAACTGTTTTTTGCCGGTTGACTATTTCGCATGGCAAGAGAATGAAGGCCTGCATTTCCCCGCAGTTGGTGGCGGGCAAGCTCACCCATTGCAGGTTGGGAAGTTTCAATGCAGTTGGGAGATTTTGCAGCGCGGATGAACGGGCTGCTTTTCTTTTCCCCGCAGTGGACGGTGGGCAAGCGCCCCTTGCGGGGTAGGATGCTTCGGTGTGGCTGGAGTATTTTTGCAACGCAAAAGGCCAGCGTGAAATCAAAATCACGCTGGCCTTTTTAGCGAGCCATGAGGCCTGTCGCCGAATGGCGGTCTATGCTATGCAAGCAGCAGGGAGCCGCACCAGGCCCGCGAGCCGCGAGGCGCGTCGCCGAGCGGCGGTAAAACCCCGGCCAACTGGCTTTCCCCGAGCAGCCCCGCGCCCGTCGGGCGCGGTGTGGGGTGCAGGGTATCGCCCTGCCAGACCCGCGAGCCGCGAGGCCCGTCGCCGAGCGGCGGTAGCTTCACGGCCAACAGGCATGTCCTCTACACCCCTGCGCGCCTGCGGCGCGCAGTCCGGGGTGCAGGGGTACTACCCCTGCTATTCTTCGACGTCTACGAAGAAGGGCTGGCCGCAGTGTTCGCATACGGGGCTTTCGTCAAAGTCGATGTCAGAAGCGCGAACCATCACGGTGTGGCCGCAGTTGGGGCAGTCGAAGGACAGCTCCTGATCGTCGTCCTCGTCGTCTTCCTCATCCTCTTCTTCGTCGTCTTCGCAGCCGCAGTCGCAGTGGCAATCGTCGTCGCCGAAGAGCACGTCTTCCATATCGGAAAGATCGTTATCGATGTCCTCTACGTATTCGTTCAGCTCGTCCACGCTGTCGTTCACGTCGGTCAGCTGATGGGCCATTTCGTCCATCACGTCCAGCATTTCCAGAATCAGGCGCTGTTCGTTCACTTCCCGATCCAGCTTCATGCCTTCCGCAAGGCCGCGCAGATAAGCGGTACGATCCGTGATATTTGCCATGGTTTTATCCTCCAAATGAATTAGCAGCGCTCCATATACTCGCCGGTGCGGGTATCGATGCGGATATGGTCGCCGATGTTGATGAACAGGGGCACCTGCACGCTGTAGCCGGTTTCGACCTTGGCGGGCTTGTAGGTGTTGCTGGCGGTGTCGCCCTTGAAGCCGGGCTCGGTGTCGATGACTTCCATCTCCACGAAGTTGGGAGCGGCCACGCTGAAGGCGCTGCCCTTGAAGAACTTCACGGTCACGTTGGTGCCTTCCTTCACGTAGGGGATGGCGTCTTCCACCTGATCCTTGTTCAGCGGGATCTGCTCGTAGGTCTCGGTGTCCATGAAGTAGTACAGTTCGCCGTCATTGTAGACGTACTGCATTTCCTTGGTTTCCACGATCGCGCGGGGCATTTTGTCGGTGGGGTTGAAACTGCGCTCCACCACCGCGCCGGTCATGATGTTCTTGATCTTGGTGCGCACAAAGGCCGCGCCCTTGCCGGGCTTCACGTGCTGGAAATCCACGATGTTCCACACGCCGCCGTCCCATTCGATGGTGATGCCCTTTTTGAAATCGCCCGCAGTAATCATTGGTCATTCCTCCGTTTTTTAGTATGGTGTAGAATTGGTTGATGATACGCCCTGTGGGCGAATCACAGGATAATGAGTTCTCTGGTGGGGCTGGTCAGGGGGATGCAGCCGTCCTTCTTGACGATGACGGAGTCCTCGATGCGCACGCCGCCCACACCGGGCAGGTAGATGCCGGGTTCCACGGTCATGATCTGGTTTTCTTCCAGAATGGCGCTGCAGGTCATGCTCAGGCGGGGCTCTTCGTGAATGTCGATACCTACGGAGTGACCCAGACCGTGACCGAAGCGGCCTTCGTAGCCATGGCTGTAGATGTAGTCCCGGGCAATGGCGTCGATGTCCTTGCAGCACTTGCCGACCATGACCGCGTCACGGGCCGTCTGCTGGGCGGTCAGCACGGTCTGGTAGACCTTGCGCATCTCGTCGCTGGGCTGGCCCAGCGCCACGGTGCGGGTCATGTCCGCGCAGTAGCCCTTGTATTTCGCGCCAAAGTCGAAGGTAATCATATCGCCCAGACGGACTTTGTAGTCGCCGGGCACGGCATGCGGCAGGGAACCGTTGGCGCCCGCCGCCACGATGGTGGAGAAAGCCAGTCCCGTCGCGCCGTGGGTCAGCATGTCGAACTCCAGCTTCAGCGCCAGTTCCTTTTCCGTCACGCCCTCTTTGATTTCGGGCAGCAGACGTTCGAAGGCTTCGCCGGTGATGCGGCAGGCCTCGGCGATGCGGCTCAGCTCGTCCTCGTCCTTGATCTGGCGAATGCGCTGCACTTCCTCGTGCAGGCTCTTCCATTCCACGCCGGGCACGGCCCTGCGGCAGGCTTCGAAAGCGCGGACGGTCAGGTAATCGTCCTCATAATACAGCGCGTCGATCTCGTGCTCTGCGCACAGACGGCCCACGATCGCTTCATGCGAAACGCCCTTTTCGGTCATTTCCACCGAAAATCCGGGAGCCTGCTTTTCGGCCTGCTCCGTATAGCGGAAGTCGGTGATGATGGCCTGCATTTCCCGGCCGATCAGCACCAGACCCTCGCCGGTGTAGCCGGAAAGATAGAACATGTTGCTGGGATTATGCACCAGCACGGCTTCGTGCCGGTCCAGCGCCAGCCGGTCCATCAGTTTCAACACTCTCTGATTCAACGATACATCCCTCGAATGCGGTCTAGCCGCCCAGATTGGCATTAAGCCATTTTTCATTTTACCATAAACCCAAAAACCGCGCTACCTTTTTTTGCATTTTAGCGCGGTTTTTCTGGATTTTCCCCTTTTGTGCCCGGGAAAGGCGGAAAAAACTTCCCAACAGGGCGGAAAAGCGGCGGCTCAATAGCCCAGCGTTTCCTCCACAAACAGCACGGTGATCTTCCGTCCCCGGGGGGCGCGGTCCACGGCCAGCGTCAGGCGGCACATGCTGTCATGGCAGTCCGGGCCGCATACGCCGGTGCGGGCGCAGGCGGTGTCCAGCCCCTGACGGCGGGCGTTGGGCGGGCAGGCGGTCTTCTTGATGCGGGCGACCGCCGTATTGATGCCGCCGTCCACCACCTTGGAGTGGCTGATGACGAAATAAACCTGTTCCGGGCCGAAGCACACCGCCGCCGCCCGGTTGCCTGCGCCGTCGATCAGCACCAGCTTGCCCTGACGGGTAACGGCGTTGGCGGAGCACAGGTACACGTCCGCGCCGATGGCCTTGCGCCGGATGGGATTGACCTCTTTCTTAGGCACGCCCCAATGGGAATAGACGGTGCAGCCCTTTTCCTGCAGCTTTTCCAGAATGCCGGTGGCGCGCACGCTGACCGAGCCGCCGACGCCCACCGTCTTTCCGGCGTCAATATGTTCGTTCAGATAATCGCAGGCTTCCTGGGCGGTGCGCAGTTCCACCACTTCAAATTCATTCTTGCGCATGTTGTCCACGACCTGCTGCAGAAACTCATCCATGTTCCGTACCTCCCGACCGAATCAAATGACGGGTTCATCCGTTTTCGATGGATTCCAAAGGGAATCCCTTTCAGTATAACACAAATCGACTGAAAAGGGAATTTCCGGTCTTTTTCCTTTTATCTTGTTACTTACGGCCCGTGAAAATCGGAATGGAAATGCGCACGTCCACCGCCGCACGGCCCGTATTCACCCGCATATCGGCTGAAAGGCCCGCGTCCTGCATCTGCTCCACGATTTCCCGAATGGCGTTCAGATACAATCGATAATCCCGCATCAGGGGCTTCATGCGGCGGCCGGAGGTCATGGGCAGCGGCATCCGGGCCAGCTCGCCGTCCACCAGCGTTTCCGTGCCTTTGGTGTCCAGCCCCAGCTCCACCACATGGCGCAGCACCCGCAGCCTGCCCTGCTGGCCCGGCATCCGCAGCAGGGCCTCGCCGATGGATTCGCTCAGATCATAATGCCGCAGCAGGGCGCAGACCTCCTCCCCCAGATTGAGCAGGCGGATCTTGCGCCGCACCGTCTGGACAGAGCGGCCCGTCCGCTGGGAAAGCTGCTGCGTGGTCATGCCGTCCTGACGGATGAAGCTGCGGTACTGCTCGGCCTCGTCCAGATAATGAAGCCTTCCTCTGGCCAGTCGGTCCACAAAATCGGAAAGCCGTTCTTCCAGCGGAACGCCGGGACTGATGACCGCCGCCACGTAGCAGCTGCCCTCCTCCCGAAGGCGCTGCAGCTGCTCCTGTCCCGCCACCAATGTATAGCGTCCGTCCGGTTCGGCCTCCACCTGAACGGCACTGTTTTCTCCGCGGGGTTCCGGCGCGTCGGTTTCCCGTATATCGCTGAGAGGCACCCAGCGGATCTGCTCGGCAATCGGCTGCATTCCGCTCGCTCCTTTCTTCTGACAAAGACATGAACGCGCCCCACGATCCCCGCAGGCCCTCCCCCATGACCTGCGAAGCCCACGGAACGCGTCCATGCCTGTGTATTTCCCTGTCCGGAAGGCTTTTCCTGCCGCCTGAGGCCGGGAATCGTTCCCCTGTTTTCGACAGCAGCGGCAAAAGAAAAAAGAAAAGAGAGATCCCTGCCAGCGAGATCTCTCCTGAAAATCGATGAAAAACAGGTTGGGCTATGAAAAGCATTTGGCCGGAAAAGCCTTGCAGGACAAGGATTCGGCGTTTTGCTCACCGTTCGGAAGGGGCGCTTTTCCCATTCCGGGCTTCCTGCTTCCTCCCGCCGTTCTGTCCCAGCGGCTCCCGTCCCGGCGTGCCGGCTTTTCGGGGATACTGTCGAACGGTTTTTGCTTCTTTGGGCAGGGCGATCACGCAATGCTCCCAGTCCTCCTGCCCCGGCAGAACGATGGGCGTCCGTTCCAGCTTGCCGCCGCCCAACAGCCGGGCAGCCCGCTGGCCCGCGTCCCACTCTTCCTCGGCGGCAGGGCCTTTATAGCAGACCGCTTTTCCCCCTACCCGTACAAAGGGCAGCAGCAGCTCCGCCAGCACCGGCAGCGCCGCCACGCCCCGGGCCACGGCCAGATCAAAGGTTTCCCGCCAGCGGGGATCCCGTCCGCCGTCCTCTGCCCGGGCATGGCACAGCCGCACATTGGAAAGGCCCAGCTCCTTCACCACCGCGTCCAGAAAATTCAGCCGCTTCTGAAGGGAGTCCATCAGCACCACGTCCAGATCGGGCCGGGCGATGGCCAGCGGCAGGCCGGGAAAGCCCGCGCCGGTGCCCACGTCGATCAGGCTGGCCTTCTCGGGAAACAGTCCGCTGATTCCCAGCGGAGCCAGTGAATCCAGATAATGACGTGTCAGCGACGTTTCGAAATCCGTGTCTCCCGTCAGGTTCATCACCTGATTCCACTCCGTCAGAAGCTGGTGATAACGGGCCAGCCGTTCCGGCGCAGCGGGATCATAGGCAATGCCCAGCGCATCCAGCCCGGCTTTCAGCCGTTCCGGCCACTGCTCCCGGCTCACAGCTTCAGCCCCAGATACCGCACGGCCCAGTATTTCCCCCATGCCAGCACCTCCCTGAGATGATTTTTCAGAAAATAGCGCGCGCCCGGGCGGCAGGGGCTTCCCACGCCCTGCGCGTCCATGCCCATGTCCCGCATCAGCCGCAGGGCCCGGGGCAGGTGATAATCGCTGGTGACCACCACCGGGCGGCTGCATCCCAGCTCCTGCAGGATGGCCCATGCGTTCTGCAAATTCTGCCGGGTATCGGCGCTCAGCGGGTCGCTGATGACCCTTTTCTCCGGCACGCCTTCCTCGATAAACAGGCGGCGCATCACGTCGCCCTCGGCCTCCGGCTCCTTCCCGGCCTTGCCGCCGGTAACTACCATATAGCAGGGGTGCGCGTCGTACACCTGCCGGGCCGCGTCCATGCGCCAGCGCAGCTGCATGGACGGCTCCCCGCTGGGCAACACCTGCGCTCCCAGCACGATAATGCTGTCATAATCCTTCGGCTGCGGCACGCTGACCTCCTGCACATAGATCCAGCCCACCATCCCGGCGTAGCACAGCACGCCCAAAGCCAGCAGGCCGACCAGAATTTTCCAGACCTTTTTCCATGTTTTTCCGGGTTTCTTTCGCGTCATGATTTCAGCTTTCCATCCTTTTTTCGGAGCTTGTCGGCAATGCGGGTCTCCCCGGCGGAACTGGCCACGCTGACCACCGCATGACCGTCATGGTACTCCCGCCGGATCAGTCCGCTGGCGTACAGGCTGAAGGTTTCCCCATCGGCCACGATGATATGATCCGCCAGCGCCACTTCCAGACTGGCCAGCAGCGCCGCCAGTTCCGCCGTCATGTCCAGGTCGCTCTGGGAAGGTACGGCGCTGCCGCCGGGATGATTGTGGCACAGCACCACCGAATGAGCGTTGTGCCGCAGCACCGCCTCCGCCACCAGCCGCGGATAGGCGGCTACCTCGCTCAAAGAGCCGGTGGCGATCTGCACGTCGGCCAATACCTGCATCTGCCCATCCAGACAGACCACATAGAACGCTTCCTGACGGCGGCCTGCCAGCAGCCTGCGGCAGTGTTCCTGCGCTTCCATGCGGTTGCGCAGCTTTTCCCGCTGTCCGGCGCGGCTTTCCTCCATGCGGCGGCCTACGGCGGCGAACAGGCGGAGCAGCGACGCGGCATACTCGCCCACGCCCTCTACCCGGCACAGTTCCTCCTCCGGCGCTTCCAGCACCGCATGAAAGCTGCCGAAACGCTCCAGCAACGCGTGGGCCAGCGGATTGACATTGCGCTGGGGGATGGCGTAAAACAGCATCAGCTCCAGCGCTTCGTGGTCGGCAAAGCCGTTCAGGCCCTCTCTGCGGAACCTTTCCCGCATCCGGCTGCGGTGCCCGTCATGCGCTCCGGCCATGATCTTCTCCCTCCCACGCTTTGGTGTCCATGGTATTCATTCAGTATACCATAAAGCGGGAAGGCTTGAAAACCCCCCGGCTTTGTGCTAGTATGGGGAATGCAATCCCCGTTATGAAGGAGGCACGGCCATGAAGATTTACGAATCCGGCGAGGATTATCTGGAAATGATCCTGATGCTGCAAAAAGAAAAAGGGTATGCCCGCTCCATCGACGTGGCCGCCGCGCTGGGGGTCACCAAGCCCTCCGTCAGCGTCGCCATGAAAAAGCTGCGGGAAAACGGCTATATTCTGATGGACGGCGACAACCTGCTGTTCCTGACCCCGATGGGAGAAGCCATCGCCGACCGCATGTATCTGCGCCACACCGTCCTGACCCAGATGCTCAAGGGGCTGGGTGTTTCGGAGGAAGTAGCCCGTCAGGACGCCTGCAAGATCGAGCACGACCTGTCCGACGAGACCTTCGAGGCCATCCGCCGGCATCTGGCTTCCCAAGAAGGCAAAAACTAAAGAGCGACCAACGTTTTTCAAGGAGCTTATTCGAATGAAGCAACGGCGTCTTTTTCAGAACGATGGCGGCAACGGCATCACGGAAGGCGTGATCTGGAAACAGCTGCTTCGGTTTTTCTTTCCCATTCTGCTGGGCACGTTCTTTCAGCAGCTTTACAACACCGCCGACGCCATTATCGTGGGCAAATTTGTCGGCAAGGAATCTCTGGCTGCCGTGGGCGGCGCCACCGGCAATCTGATCAATCTGCTGGTGGGTTTTTTCGTGGGGCTTTCCTCCGGCGCAAGCGTCATCATCTCCCAGTATTACGGGGCGCGCAAAAATGCCGAGGTCAGCGCGTCCGTCCACACGGCGGCGGCGCTTTCGCTGGCCGGCGGCGTGCTGATGACCCTGCTGAGCTATTTCTTTCTGCCGAACTTTCTGGTCACCATGGGCACTCCGGTGGAGATCCTGGATCTTGCATCCACCTACACGCGGATTATTTCGCTGGGCATGCTGCCCTCGCTGATCTATAACATCGGTTCCGGCATTCTGCGCGCCATCGGCGATTCCCAGCGTCCCCTCTATTTTCTGATCGTCTGCTGCCTGTTCAACATTGTGGCCGACGTGCTGCTGGTGGTGGGCGCGGGCATGGGCGTTGCGGGCGCGGCGCTGGCCACCATTCTGTCCCAGCTGCTCAGCGCGGTGCTGGTGGTCGTTACGCTGTGCCGCAGCCACCAGTCCTATCAGCTCCGGCCCCGGGAGATCCGCTTCCACGGTGCGATTCTCAAACGCATTTTGCAGATCGGTTTTCCCGCCGGGCTTCAGTCGGTGCTGTACTCCATCTCCAACATCATCATTCAGGCCAGCATGAACATATTCGGCACAGACGTACTGGCCGCATGGACGGCCTACGGCAAACTCAGCGACCTGTACTGGATGATCATCAGCGCCTTCGGCATCGCCATTACCACCTTTACCGGCCAGAATTTCGGTGCGGGCAAGTACGACCGCATGCGCAAAAGCGTGCGGGTCTGCCTGCTTCTGTCCCTGATCGCCACAGTGGTGCTGTGCGGTACGCTGATGCTGGGGGCCAGAGGGTTTCTGGTCCTGTTCACCAGCGATGAAACGGTGCTGGAATACGGTCTGGTCATGATGCGCCTGCTGGTGCCCAGCTACATCACCTATATCCTGATCGAAGTTCTTTCCGGCGCGGTGCGCGGGGCAGGCGACACGCTGATCCCCACCATCATCAATCTGACCGGCATTTGTCTGCTCCGGGTCGTGTGGATCTGGTTTGTGGTTCCCGCTCATAATACGGTGGAATGCGTCCTGTTCAGTTATCCGCTGACGTGGGTGGTCACGTCCATCGTTTTCGTCCTTTACTATTGGAAAGGCGGCTGGCTCCAGCGCTGCATCCGGAAAAGCGGCATAGAGGAACCGGTGTAAAAAACATAGCAAAAGGGGACGCCGTGAACGCGGCGTCCCCTCAGTCTGTCAAAAAAGTGGAGGTGCAGGAGGCACTGCTGTCACTCAATCGTCTCGGGGGCTACTGCCGTAGTCCCCGCTCGTTTCGTGTCACACCTGCGGGTCGCTAACCGCCTGCGGCGGTTGTGCCCACTGGGCACCCGCTTCCCTACGGTGCCTG
>SFGO01000095.1 GCA_004556545.1 Clostridiales bacterium | reverse complement strand
CTTCGGCAGCTGCATCCACTGGATGCGCGCTCCTTTTCGCCGCCCTATAACCCCGGCAGGCACCGTAGGGAAGCGGGTGTCCAGTGGACACAACCGCCGTAGGCGGTTAGCGACCCGCAGGTGTGACACGAAACGAGCGGCGACTACGGCAGTAGTCCTCCGCGATGATTGAGTGGCAGCAGTGCCTCCTGCACCTCCACTTTTTTGACACTCTGTAGCCGAAAGTAACTTTTCGGCTTGGAAGCATCCATGCGGCCTTTTTTCCCAAAACAAAATGTCTCCGCCGAAACAGCAGAGACATTTTGTGGAGGCGGGGGAGAGACGGGAAATGGTTCTCCCCCGAAACCCTCGCTTTTTACTGAGCGTCAGCGGGAGTGAAGGTGGGGGCGAAGCCGGAAGCCACGATCAGATCGTACACCTTCTGGGTGTAGATGACCTGCTCCAGCGCCTTGACCCAATCCGCTTCGGCGTTTTCGGGCTTCACGGCCACCACGTTCACGTAGGACTGAGCAGCCAGGCTGTCAGAGCCTTCCACGTACAGGCCGTCCACGTTGGGAACCAGCTTTTCCAGCGTGGCGTAGTTGCCGTTGATGACCGCGTAGGCCACGTCGGAACGGGCGCCGGTGATCAGCTCAGCGTTCAGCTCCACCAGCTCCAGATTCTTGGGGTTCTCCACCACGTCCAGAGGAGTGCAGGTGCTTTCCAGACTGGTGCCTTCGGGCAGCTTGATCAGACCCGCATCCTGCAGAAGCAGCAGCGCGCGGTTCTCGTTGACCGGGTCGTTCGGGATGGCGATCTTGTCGCCGTCGGCAAGGTCATCCAGGCTGGTCTTGGTGCCGGCATAGATGGCCATGGGCTCAAAGTGGGTGTAGATCACGGGCACCAGCTGCTCGGCCTCGGAAACGCTGCCGTTGTACTGGGCCAGATAGGGCAGATGCTGGAAAAAGTTCGCCATCACATCGCCGGCGGCAGTGGCGGGGTTCTCGATCACGTAGTCGGTGGCAATGGTCAGGTCCAGATCATAGCCCAGAGCGGCCAGATCGTCCTTCACCAGTTCCAGAATCTCGGCGTGGGGATTCTCGGTGGCGATTACGGACAGTTTTTCACCGGCAAAGGCAGTGGACAGGGAAAGAACCAGCACCAGGGAAAGGATAGCGGCAAACAGCTTTTTCATCGGGGTTTCTCCTTTCAAAATCAGCGTTTTTTATGGTCCAGGCCGCGGGTGAACCGCGTGCCGAAGACGGTGATGATTTGCACCAGCACCACCAGCAGCAGGCTGGCGGAGTACATGATGTCGAATTTGCGGACGTTCAGACCCTTGGTGATGGCCAGCGCGCCCAGACCGCCGCCGCCCGCCGCGCTGGCCAGCGCGGTGTAGCCAAGGATGGTCGTCACGCTGATGGCCGCGCCGTTGACCAGAGAGGGAACGGATTCCGGCAGCAGCACCTTAAAGATGATCTGGAAGTTGGTGGAGCCCATGGACTGCGCGGCTTCAATAATGCCGTGATCCACCTCTTCCAGCGAGCTTTCCACCATGCGGGCCACGTAGGGGAACGCGCTGATGACCAGCGGGAAGATGATGGAGCGGGTGCCGATGGCGGTGCCCATCACGGCGCGGGTCACGGGGAAAAGCATGGCCAGCATGATAATGAAGGGGATGGAACGCAGGAAGTTGATCAGCACCCCTAGCACGGAGTTGAATCCGGGAGAGGGCATGATGCCGTCCCGGCGGGTGACGACCAGCAGTACGCCCAGCGGCAGGCCGATCAGATAAGCGATCAGGCTGCTCCAGAAGGTCATGTACAGGGTATCAACGGTTCCGGTCCACAAAAGGGAACCCAGCTGCGCCCAGTTCATTCTCCACTCACCTCCTCCGTTGTCAGGCCCGCCTTGGCCAGATAGTCCCGCACCTGCTTCAGCTCGGCAGGATCGTCCGGCCGGGCCACCAGCATCTGGCCGTAGGTCTTGCCGTTGAGCTGATGCATGTCGGCGGACAGGATGTTCACATCAAAGCCCAAATCCTTCACCAGACGGCTGATGATCGGCTGATCCGCCGCCGAGCCGTCAAAGACGATGCGCAGGGCCGGCTGAGTGGGAAGCTCGTCCTCGTTTTCCGGCAGGATGCCGAACAGACGCTTGCCCGCGGCGGACTTGGTGTGCATGAACACGTCGTCCACCGTGCCCTGCTCCGCCAGCTTGCCGCCGTCCAGAATGGCGACCTTGTTGCAGATCTGGCGAATGACCGCCATTTCATGGGTAATCAGCACCACGGTGATGCCCAGCTCGGCGTTGATCCGCTTGAGCAGCTCCAGAATGCTCTGGGTGGTCATGGGATCCAGCGCGCTGGTGGCTTCGTCGCACAGGAGCATTTCGGGATTGCTGGCCAGCGCACGGGCGATTGCGACACGCTGCTTCTGGCCGCCGGACAGCTGGGCGGGATAGGCGGAGGCTTTCTCTTCCAGACCGACGATCTTCAGAAGCTCCATCACCCGCTCGTTGGCCTGCTTCTTGGGCACACCTGCGATTTCCAGCGGATAGCGCACGTTCCGGGCTACGTTCTTCTGCATCAGCAGGTTAAACTGCTGAAAGATCATCGCCATGCGGCGGCGGGTCTGCCGGAGCTCCTTCTTGTTCATGGCCAGAATGTTCTGCCCATCGATGAGCACCTGCCCGTCAGTCGGCATGTCCAGCCGGTTCAGACAGCGGATCAGCGTGCTCTTTCCGGCGCCGCTCATGCCGATGATGCCGTAAATGTCGCCCTGTTCGATGGTCAGGCTGATGTTGCTGAGCGCCTGCACCTCGCCGCCGGGGATCTGGTAGACCTTGCTGAGCCCTCGCAGTTCGATCTGCGGAGGCGCTGCCTGGGTCTGTGGCTGCTTCTCCATTCGGTTCACCCGTCCTTCTGCATCCGTTGCTTTGGTCAAACAAAAAGCCCGTCTCGCACTATTGCGAGGCGGGCTTAAATGACTTTCTTCCTTAAGCGACGCAACACAAATAGCACGAGCCAACGCACGCGCACATCATGTTCATTCGCATGGCACATGTGTTCGTCACGTGGACTCCTCCTAACTTACGGCGTCGCCGCCTTTATGGAATGGTGGCATGATACCACGCTTTTCCCGGCCTGTCAACAGGCAAACCGGGAAAAGACGGATTTCGTACAATCAAAATACAATCAGAGCAGCTTTTTGTAGATTTTGACGTATTCGTTGGCGCTGTGGGCCCAGCTGTAGTCGCCGGTCATACCGCGCTCCTGAAGCAGCTTGATGATCTCGGGCTGCTCCCGGTAGCAGGAAAGGGCGCGGCGGATGACATTGAGCATGTCGTGGGCGTTGTAGTTCAGGAAGGTGAAGCCGTTGCCTTCCTTGGTGTACTCGTTGTAGCTCAGCACCGTATCCCGCAGGCCGCCGGTCTTGCGCACGATGGGCACGGTGCCGTAGCGCAGGGAAATGAGCTGGCTCAGGCCGCAGGGCTCAAACAGCGAGGGCATCAGGAAGAAATCCGCGCCCGCGTACATCTTATGGGCCAGCGAGTGATCCATGGCGAAGCGCGCCGCCATCCGGCCCCGGTACTGCTGCTCCGCCCAGCTGAACAGGTTGGTATACCGGGCGTCGCCCATGCCCAGCACAGCCAGCTGCACGTTCTCGTTCATGATATCGCCGATGACGCAGTCCACCAGATCCAGTCCCTTCTGGTTGGTCAGACGGCCCACCATGGCGATCAGCGGAATCTCCGGGTTCACTTCCAGCCCCAGATCGCGCTGAAGCTCGGCCTTGTTGACCGCCTTGCCGCTCATGTCCTTGAGGGAGTAGGTCTTGTAGATCAGAGGATCGGTTTCGGGATTGTATTCGTTGACGTCGATGCCGTTCAGCACGCCGTACAGGCTGTCCTTCCGGGCACGGATGAGTCCATCCAGCCGCTCGCCATAGTAGGCGGTGGTAATCTCTTCGGCGTAGCTGGGGCTCACGGTGGTGATCGCGTCGGCATAGACCAGACCGGCCTTCATGAAGTTGGCGCAGCCGTAGCATTCCAGCTTGTCGCTGCTCCAAAGCCCATCGCCCAAGCCCAGCACATCCTGCACTTCCTTAATGCCGAAAATGCCCTGATACTGCAGGTTGTGGATGGTGAACACGGTCTTGATCTTGGAATAGAAGGGCAGGTGCGCGTACTGGATCTTCAGAAGGGCGGGCACCATGCCGCTCTGCCAGTCGTGGGCATGGATGACGTCGGGCTTGAAGTCCAGAAGGGGCAGGGCGTTGAGCACGGCCCGGCAGAAGAAGCTGTAGCGCTCGTATTCATCTCCGCCCAGTCCGTACACATAGGGACGGCCGAAGTAGAATTTGTTATCCAGGAAATAATAGGTCACGCCGTCCTTTTTGAGCATGTTGACGCCGCAGTACTGCCGCCGCCAGCCCAGCTGCACGTCGAAATGAAGCTGGAATTCCATCTGCTGCTGCCATTTGGAGTCAATGGCGGTATACAGGGGAAGAACCACTCGTACGTCATGGCCTTTTTTGGCCAGAACGGGGGCCAGCGCGCCCACCACGTCCGCCAGACCGCCGGTTTTGATAAAGGGAACGCATTCGCTGGAGGTGAACAGGATCTTCATAATATCCACTCCTTGTTGTTGGAATTGCGCGCCCGCCTGATGGACGGACGCGCCGGAAACGCCGGATCAGATCACCATATTTTTGGAGATCACAATGGGGTAGCTCTTGGGGCCGATCAGGCGGCCGTCCTTCTGAATATGGGCCTGCTTATCCAGAATGCAGTTTTCCAGATAAACGCCCTCATCGATGCGCGCATCCTGCATGATAACGCAGTTTTTGACCGTAGCGCCCTTGGCGATCTTTACGCCGCGGAAGATGACGCTGTGCTCCACCCGGCCGTTGATGATGCAGCCGTCGGCCACCATGGAGTTGATGGCGCTCGCCTCGTCCATGTACCGGGCGGGCATCTGATCCCGCACCTTGGTGTAGATGGGCCGGTCCTCCCGGAAGAAGTTGTGCCGCAATTCGGTGTTGAGCATGTCCAGATTGAACTGGAAGTAGCTCTGCACGCTGTCCATGCGGTAGCACAGATCATGATATTCATAGCCCCTTACTTTTAGACCTGCGTCGCGGATCATGCGCTGCAGCACATCCCGCATCAGGCCGTGATAGCCGTGGGCGAAGGCCCGGTCCATCAGATCGATCAGCAGCTTTTTGGAGATGAACAGAGTGTCCATGCAGGTGTTTTCATAGCGGGGATGGGTGGGATCCATCTCCAGATCCGTCACCATGCCGTTTTCGTCCACGTCCAGATAGGTGCCGTATTCGGGGCGGCGCAGGGAGGGATCCTTGCTGTACATCAGCACCGCGTCGCAGCTGTCGTCCAGCACATGGAACATCTCGTTGAAGTTGGGGTTGAAGACCATCAGGCTGTTGCAGAACAGCACATAGTCCTGACGGCTGCGGCGCAGGTAGTTCATGTTGGAGTGGAGCGCGTCCAACGAGCCGTTGTAAACGCCTACGTTCTCGCGGGTCAGGAAGGGCGGCAGAATGTACAGGCCGTCGTTTTTGCCGTGCAGATCCCATTCCTTGCCGCTGCCCAGATGATCCATCAGGCTGTGGTAGTTCTTCTGCATGATGACGCCCACGTTGCGCACGCCGCTGTTGACCATGGCACTGACGAAAAAGTCGATGACGCGGTAGCGGCCTGCCACGGGAACGGCGGCGATGGCGCGCTGAAGCGTCAGTTCGCGAAGAAAGCTGTCCTTTTCACCGGTATAGATAATGCCCATTACGTCTTTCATAACGGATTCCTCACTTCATCATTCAGATGGAATTCAGTTGGATGAAATTCAGTTGGAACGAAGGAGTTTCATTGACCGGCGTACTGCTCTCCGGCTTTCACTTCTCCGCCGGCGGACAGACGCACGCCTGTGCCGACCACCGCGATATTGCCCGTGGCCTCGCCGACGGTCGCGCCCGCGCCGATCACCGCGTCTTCGGAGATGATGGCGCGCTGCACCTGCGCCCCGCGCTCAATCACCGCGCCGGGCATGACAACACTGTCCTTTACCGTCGCTCCCTCCCGGATGGTCACGCCGGAGAAAATCACGCTGTGATCCACGTTGCCGAATACCTCGCAGCCCTCGGTAATCAGGCTGTTGCGGACACTGGCACCCTCGGCGATGAAGTGGGGGGCCAGACCGGGGTTGCGGCCGTAGATGCGCCATTTGGTATCGTAAAGATCGATCGGCATGGGCAGGGTCAGAAGATCCATGTTGGCCTCCCAGAGGCTTTCGATGGTGCCCACGTCCTTCCAGTAGCCCTTGAAGTCATAGGCAAACATGCGCTGCTCATCGCCCAGCATCTTGGGGATGATGTTCTTGCCGAAGTCGTTGGCGCTGTTGGGATCCTCCGCGTCCTCCACCAGATACTGGCGCAGTTTTTCCCATGTGAAGATATACACGCCCATGCTGGCCTTGTTGCTCTTGGGATGGGCGGGCTTTTCCTCAAACTCGGAAATGCTGTTGTCCTCGTTGGTGTTCATGATGCCGAAGCGGCTGGCTTCCTCCCACGGAACCTCACGGACGGCGATGGTGCAGTCCGCGTTGTTCTGGATATGGAACTGCAGCATTTTGTTGTAGTCCATTTTATAAATATGGTCGCCGCTCAGGATCAGCACGTAGTCCGTGTTGAACTGTTCGATGAACTGAATATTCTGATAAATGGCGTTGGCAGTGCCGGAATACCATTCGCCGGACTTGCCGGTCACGTAAGGCGGCAGCACATAAACGCCGCCGTGGGCCAGGTCCAGATCCCAGGGGGAGCCGCTGCCGATATAGGCATTGAGCAGAAGAGGACGGTATTGGGTCAGCACGCCCACCACATCGATGCCGCTGTTGGTGCAGTTGCTCAGCGGAAAGTCGATGATGCGGTACTTGCCGCCGTAAGGGATCGCCGGCTTGGCCACATCGGAGGTCAAAATGCCCAGGCGGCTGCCCTGACCGCCTGCCAGCAGCATGGCAACACATTGCTTTTTGTTTTTCATGGAAGGTACCACTCCTTCAAGTTTATTCCCGGGGATGGAAAACCGAAAACCCGAAAGCGATGGGGGAAACCGGCGGAGGCTCAGGAAGAGCGCCGCCGGGAAACCGCAGGTCTGGAAAGCGTCCGGAACCGCCGCGACGGCTTGGACGGCGGAAGGATCTTATCATAGCGGAAGTACACCGTGCTCAACGGCGGGACGCAGATCTCCACGGAATAGGGGAATCCGTTGAATTCCGCCTTTTCGGCGTGAAGTTCGTAGGCGTTGTACTGATTGCTGCCGCCGTATTCCTTCCGGTCGGTATTGAAGATTTCATTCAGCGTGCCGCCCAGCGGAAGCCCGATACGGTAGATGGGATGGAATACCGGCGTGAAGTTGCTCACGCACAGCACGGCCTGCCCGGCCCGATCCGTGCGGACGAAGGCCACCACACTGTTGTCCGTATCGTTGGCGGTAATCCACTGGAAGCCGTTCCACGAGTTGTCCACCTCGTGCAGCGCGGGAAGCTCCCGGTACAGATGATTCAGCTGACGGACGCAGCTTTGCAGGGGCGCATGGCGCTCGTACACCAGCAGGAACCAGTCCAGCTGATCGTCGTACTTCCACTCGATGAAATGAGCGAATTCGCCGCCCATAAACAGCAGCTTTTTGCCCGGGTGAGCCATGGTGTAGCCGTACAGCGCCCGGAGCCCGGCGAATTTCTGCCACAGGTCGCCGGGGTTTTTGTCCAGCATGCTGTGCTTGCCGTGGACGACCTCGTCGTGGGAAAAGGGCAGAATGTAGTTCTCGCTGAAGGCGTAGAACAGGCTGAAGGTCAGCTTGTCGTGATGGTATTTCCGATAGATGGGATCCAGCTTGATATAGGACAGAATGTCGTTCATCCAGCCCATGTTCCACTTGAAACCGAAGCCCAGCCCGCCCAAATAGGTAGGAGCTGTCACCATGGGGAAGGCGGTGCTTTCCTCCGCGATCATCATAATGCCGCAGAAATCGTGATAGACCGTCTCGTTCAGCCGCCGCAGGAAGTTGATGCCGTCCAGATTTTCCCGCCCGCCGTAGCAGTTGGGCAGATACTGCCCCGGTTCTTTGCAGAAATCGTAGTAGATGATGCCGCTGACGGCGTCCACCCGCAGGCCGTCTGCGTGATACCAGTCCATCCAGAAGCAGGCGTTGGAAAGCAGAAAGCTGCACACCTCGCCCCGGGCAAAATCAAACAGCTTGGTGCCCCACTGGGCGATCTCGCCCCGGCGACGGTCGGGATGATTGTAAAGACTGGTGCCGTCGAAGCGGTACAGGCCGATTTCATCCTTGGGAAAGTGGCAGGGCACCCAGTCCAGAATGACGCCGATGTTCGCCTGATGGCAGCGGTCGATGAAATTCATGAACTCTTTGGGCGTGCCGTACCGGGCAGTGGCGGCGTAATAGCCCGTCACCTGATAGCCCCAGCTCATGTCCAGCGGATGCTCCATCACCGGCAGAAGCTCGATGTGAGTGTAGCCCATCTCCTGCACATAGGGGATCAGCTCGTCCGCCAGCTCCGTGTAGGAATAGAAGCTGCCGTCCGGGTGCCTGCGCCAGGAACCCATGTGTACTTCATAAATATTGACCGGACTTTGATAGGGATTGAAATCGTGGCGGGTCTTCAGCCAGTCCCCGTCGCCCCATTCGTAGCCTTCCAGATCGTACAGCCGACTGGCGTTGTTGGGGCGAAGCTCGCTGTAGAAGGCATAGGGATCGGCTTTCATGCGCCAGATGTCGTCCGCGCCCCAGACGGCGTATTTGTAGGTGGGATAACCGTCCTCCGGCACGTCCCGCCAGAGTTCTTCTTCGTCCAGCCGAAGCTCCCACGTGCCGTCGTACTGCTTGACCATAGGGTGAGTGCTTCGGTCATAATGGTTGAACGAACCGACCAGCGACACGTGCTTTGCATTGGGAGCCCAAACGCAGAAATGCCACCGGCGCCTGCCTCCCTCCTCGCAGGGATGAGAGCCAAGCATTTCATAGGCGCGGCGGTTCAGCCCCTGATGAAACGTATCTCGGATTCCACCCGATGGCGCGTGATACAGCATCGGCCTGTCCTCCTTTATGGCTTAATAAAGGGTTCGTGAAAGGGGAACCCCCTTCACCATTTCCCGTTTTTTAACTATTCTTATTTTATGCTTTCCCCGCAGTTCCGTCAAGTCGTTTTTTGGAAAAGAATGGGTCAAACGGCGCGGCGTTTTCAGAGCGTCAAAAAAGTGGAGGTGCAGGAGGCACTGCTGCCACTCAATCGTCGCGGAGGACTACTGCCGTAGTCCCCGCTCGTTTCGTGACACACCTGCGGGTCG